>NZ_JBXAYJ010000002.1:305712-362829 GCF_056782215.1 Dellaglioa sp. CoH-55-MRSF-6 | reverse complement strand
CGAACACAGAAGTTAAGCTTCTTAGCGCCAAGAGTAGTTGGGGGTCGCCCCCTGCGAGGGTAGGACGTTGCCATGCTTTTTTTATTATTTTATTCCGGCATAGCTCAGTTGGTAGAGCGCTTGACTGTTAATCAAGATGTCGCAGGTTCGAGTCCTACTGCCGGAGTTTTTATTTTGTAATGTGGAGAATTGTCTGAGTTGGTCTAAGGAGCATGATTGGAAATCATGTAAACGGGTTTCCTGTTTCAAGGGTTCGAATCCCTTATTCTCCGTTGCAAATTGACCCGTTGGTCAAGTGGTTAAGACACCGCCCTTTCACGGCGGTAACATGGGTTCAAATCCCGTACGGGTCATATAAAGTAAATAGTGTATGTTGGAGGTTTAGCTCAGTTGGGAGAGCGTCTGCCTTACAAGCAGAGGGTCACAGGTTCAAGCCCTGTAACCTCCATCGAAGGTCCTATGGTATAGGGGTTATTACGTCCGCCTGTCACGCGGAAGATCACCGGTTCAAATCCGGTTAGGACCGTTTAATGGCTCAGTAGCTCAGTTGGTAGAGCAATGGATTGAAGCTCCATGTGTCGGCAGTTCGATTCTGTCCTGCGCCATTTATTTATAATATTTTGCGGGTGTAGTTTAGTGGTAAAACCACAGCCTTCCAAGCTGTTGTCGCGAGTTCGATTCTCGTCACCCGCTTTTATGATTTTGGGCCTATAGCTCAGCTGGTTTAGAGCGCACGCCTGATAAGCGTGAGGTCGATGGTTCGAGTCCATTTAGGCCCATCAATAATTTATGGAGAAGTACTCAAGTGGCTGAAGAGGCGCCCCTGCTAAGGGTGTAGGTCGTGAAAATGGCGCGAGGGTTCGAATCCCTCCTTCTCCGTTTTTCGTGTTATGACCCGTTGGTCAAGTGGTTAAGACACCGCCCTTTCACGGCGGTAACATGGGTTCAAATCCCGTACGGGTCAGTTTAATATTATCGCGGGATGGAGCAGTCTGGTAGCTCGTCGGGCTCATAACCCGAAGGTCGTAGGTTCAAATCCTGCTCCCGCAATTGGTCCTATGGTATAGGGGTTATTACGTCCGCCTGTCACGCGGAAGATCACCGGTTCAAATCCGGTTAGGACCGTCACAGGTATTATTGGAACCTAAACTTTTATAGTTGAGGTTCTTTTTTTAATTTTATTTACTTTAAGGAGATAAAAATGACTGAAAAACATCTATTCACGTCAGAATCGGTATCAGAGGGTCATCCGGATAAGGTTGCAGATCAAATAAGTGATGCAATATTAGATGCACTTTTAGAAAAGGATCCTAATGCTAGGGTTGCTTGCGAAACAACTGTAACAACTGGTTTAGTTCTTGTAGTTGGTGAAATATCAACAAATGCCTACGTTGATATTCAGCAGGTAGTAAGACGAACTATTAAGGAAATTGGATATATTAATTCACAAGTTGGTTTTGATGGTGATAATTGTGCTGTTATGGTTGCTATAGATGAACAATCTCCTGATATTGCATTAGGTGTTGATACATCTTTAGAAACTAAAAACGGTGATTTAGATCCTTTAGATCAGATTGGTGCAGGTGATCAAGGATTAATGTTCGGATATGCGGTAGACGAAACACCGGAACTCATGCCATTACCGATTTCAATTAGTCACAAATTAATGCAACGTGTTGCAAGTTTACGAAAAAATAAGGAATTAGAATACTTAAGACCTGATGCTAAGGCACAGGTAACTGTTGAATATAATGATAAAGGTCAACCATTTAGAATTGACACTGTTGTTATTTCTACACAACATGATGAAAAAACGGAATTGAAACAAATTCAAGATGATATGATTGAAAAAGTAATTAAAGTTATTATTGACCCTGATTTGTTGGATTCAGATACAAAGTATTATATTAATCCAACCGGACGATTTGTTATCGGTGGTCCAAAGGGTGATGCTGGACTTACTGGAAGAAAAATAATTGTTGATACATATGGTGGATATGCACATCATGGTGGAGGTGCTTTCTCCGGTAAAGATGCAACAAAAGTTGATCGTTCAGCTAGTTATGCTGCTCGCTATATTGCAAAAAATATAGTTGCAGCTAAAATTGCATCACAGGTTGAGGTTCAACTTGCGTATGCAATTGGGGTTGCTCAACCTGTATCAATTAATATTAATACATTTGGTACATCTAAATATGACGAATTGGATTTAGTTCAAGCTGTTCGTAAAATTTTTGATTTACGGCCTGCAGGAATTATTGAAATGTTAGACTTACGTCGCCCAATATATAAACAGACAGCAGCATATGGTCATTTTGGTCGTACAGATATTGACTTACCTTGGGAAAAAACAGATAAGATTAAAAGTTTACTTAACGAATTAAATTAAAATAAAAAATGACTTTATTAAATATCATTTTAATAGAGTCATTTTTTATTTAGGAGGTACTTTATGAATTCAAAAACAAATGTAAAATTAGTTACAATTGCTATATTTGTAGCAACATTTTTAACAGCCGTTGAAGGAACAATTGTTTCAACAGCTATGCCAACTATTGTTGGTGAACTTCATGGTGTTTCATTAATGAATTGGGTTTTTTCAATATATTTATTAACTAATGCCATGATGACACCAATATACGGTAAGCTCGCAGATGTTTTAGGACGTAAACCAGTATTTATTTTTGGTCTTGTCATATTTTTGGTTGGTTCAACTCTCTGTGGATTTTCTAATAGTATGGCCACATTAATTATTTCGCGGGCTATTCAAGGTATCGGGGCGGGTGCTATAATGCCAGTGTCATTTACTATAATTGCTGATATTTATTCTGTGGACAAACGTGCTAAAATAATGGGATTAAACGGATCTGCTTGGGGTATAGCGTCAATAGTTGCACCATTGTTAGGTGGTTTCATTGTTGATCATCTTAATTGGCACTGGGTATTTTTCATTAATTTACCTATTGGGTTAGTGACGATAGCAATGATACAAATTTTTTTCAAAGAAAAGCGAAGAATTATGAGTTCAAAAATAGATTTTTTAGGCAGTATATTATTAATGCTTAGTATTTTATCTATTTTATATAGTTTTCAACGTTGGGGCGATGATGGTATAGACCTGATTGTTTTAATTTCTTTCTTTATATTTATTATGTCGCTTTTATTATTTATTCAATGGGAAAAAAGAGTTGAAGATCCAATTATTTCATTGAAACTTTTTAATAATAGAACATTTGTGATTCAAAATGTAGTAGCAGCATTAATATCTGGATTTTTAATTGGATTTGAAGTTTATATACCAACATGGACTCAAGGAATATTAGGATTAAAAGCATCAATGGCAGGATTTGCAGTAACACCCAGTTCCATCTTATGGATAGCTGGTTCCTTTTTTGCTGGAAGTATGATGGCAGCTTGGACACCAAAAAAAGTTTTATCGATTAGTCTATTTTTTATTTTAGTGGGTGCCATTGCACTAGGTACTTTGCCTATAAATACACCTTTTTATCTTTTCTTTATCATTTCGGCTGTACTAGGGATTGGATTTGGGATTACCATTACAACTACGACAGTTACTGCACAGAGTTTAGTACCACAGGCTGACGTAGGTGTGGCTACATCATTTAATACTTTAAGTCGTACATTAGGACAAACATTAATGATTTCAGTCTTTGGGATCATATTTAATACACAAATGCATAAGGAAATAGTAAAAACACCTGGAACAAAGGACAGCATGATGGATATTTTAATTAATCCGCAAACGGCTAACCAACTACCGCAACATTTAATACCAAAATTACGTGAAGTTTTGTATCAAGGTCTTCATGGGATATATATAGCAGGTATTTTTATTGTAATTCTTGCAATTATTATTAATTTATTCGATAAAAAGACTAAAGATTATTTGCAATAACAGGGTTCGTTTGCTACACTAAAAATAATATAAAACGATTAAGAGGAACTAGTAAAGTAACTAACTATTTCAGCGAGTATATGGGAGTGGAAATATACATAGTTGGTTATTTGAACTCATCCTTGAGTTTTCTCACTGAACGGTAGTAGGTGCGAACGTTATTTCACGTTATGAAAAAGAGTCAGTATTTTATACTGGAATAATAGGTGGTACCGCGGAAAATTCGTCCTATAGAAGTTTATCTTCTATAGGACTTTTTTGTATATATAATCAGAAAGGAAGTAATACACATGGCATATAACCATAAAGAAATCGAACAAAAATGGCAAGCATTTTGGGATGCAAATCAGACATTTAAAACGACTGAAGATCCTGAAAAGAAAAATTATTATGCATTAGATATGTTTCCGTATCCATCCGGGCAAGGACTTCATGTTGGACATCCAGAAGGTTTCACGGCTACAGATATTTTGGCTCGAATGAAGAGAATGCAAGGATTTAATGTCTTACATCCAATGGGATGGGATGCCTTTGGTCTTCCAGCTGAACAGTATGCACTTGATACTGGACATAGCCCTAAAGCATTTACTAAAACGAATACTGATAATTTTAGGCGTCAAATTAAATCCTTGGGACTTTCATATGATTGGAGTCGTGAGTTAAATACGACTGATCCTGATTATTATAAATGGACACAATGGATTTTTGAAAAATTATATGAAAAAGGTTTAGCGTATGAAGATGAAGTTGCCGTTAACTGGAGTCCTGATTTAGGAACTGTTGTTGCTAATGAAGAAGTTATTGATGGTAAAACAGAACGTGGCGGGTACCCAATTGTCAGAAAACCAATGCGCCAATGGGTCTTAAAAATTACTGCTTATGCTGATCGCTTACTTTCAGATTTAGACGATTTAGATTGGCCAGATAGCATCAAAGAGCAACAAAGAAATTGGATTGGAAAATCAACTGGTGCTAGCGTTAACTTTAAAGTCGATCAACATGATGATATAAAAATTGATGTCTTTACGACACGTCCTGAAACTATTTATGGTGTTTCTTATATTATTGTCGCACCAGAATTAGATATAATTGATAAAATTACTATTGATTCTCAAAAGGATGCTGTTAAGGCTTATCAAAAAGAAATAGAAGTTAAGTCAGATTTAGAGAGAACTGATTTAGCTAAAGATAAAACTGGGGTATTTACTGGTTCTTACGCAATA
Organism: Dellaglioa sp. CoH-55-MRSF-6; assembly: GCF_056782215.1. The sequence goes on along the minus strand of NZ_JBXAYJ010000002.1, from coordinate 357,690 downwards.
AATCCTGTAAATGGTAAAAAATTACCAATTTGGATTGCTGATTATGTTCTAGCATCGTATGGAACTGGTGCTGTTATGGCAGTACCTGCACATGATGAAAGAGATTTCGAATTTGCAACTAAATATGGATTGGATATTTTACCCGTTATAGAAGGACCTGAAATAACTGATGAAGCAAATACTGAACCTGGTAAATATATTAATTCTGGTTTTTTAAATGGCTTAGTGAAAGCTGATGCTATCGAAAAAGCTATTGCTTGGATGGAAGATAATAACATTGGTGAAAAGAAAACAAATTATAAATTACGTGATTGGTTATTTTCAAGACAACGATATTGGGGTGAACCAATTCCTATTATTCACTGGGAAGATGGCGAAACAACAACAGTCCCTGTAGATCAGTTACCACTTGAATTACCTGAAGCAACGGATATTAAACCCTCTGGAACAGGTGAGAGTCCATTAGCCAACTTAACTGACTGGATTAATGTTGTCGACGAAAATGGGCGTAAAGGTAAACGTGAAACGAATACGATGCCACAATGGGCTGGTAGTTCATGGTACTTTGTTCGTTTTATTGATCCACATAACCCTAATGAAATTGCTGACCATAAAAAGTTAGAAGAATGGTTACCTGTTGACGTTTATGTTGGGGGTGCAGAACATGCTGTGTTACATTTGCTATACGCAAGGTTCTGGCATAAATTCTTGTACGATATTGGCGTTGTACCTACTAAAGAGCCGTTCCAAAAGTTAGTTAATCAAGGGATGATTTTGGGCGATAATCATGAAAAAATGTCTAAGTCTAAAGGTAACGTGGTTAATCCAGATGATATCGTTGAACGTTTTGGTGCGGATACTTTGCGCCTTTATGAAATGTTTATGGGTCCATTAGATGCCTCAATTGCTTGGAGCGAAGATGGGTTAAATGGTTCGCATAAATTTATTGAACGTATTTGGCGTTTAATTATGGATGAAGATAATCAAATTAGCGCAGCTATTGTTGATAAAAATGATGGTGAACTTGATAAGATTTATAATCAAACAGTAAAAAAAGTAACTGAAGATTACGAAGCACTTCATTTTAATACAGCTATTTCACAATTGATGATTTTTGTTAATGAAGCTTTTAAAGTTAAATCGTTAGCTAAAGAACAAGTTGAAGGATTTATTCAATTGATTGCACCAATAGCGCCACACATGGCTGAAGAAGTTTGGTCGTTGTTAGGAAATAAGGAATCAATTAGTTATGCTGCATGGCCAATATTTGATGAAAGTAAACTTGTTGAAAATACAGTTGAAATTGTCTTACAAGTAAATGGTAAAGTGCGTCAACATAGCGTGGTTTCAAAAGATGCAACTAAAGATGAATTAGAAAAAATGGCTTTAAATGATGACAAAATTAAAGAAGAACTTGAAGGTAAAACAATTCGAAAAGTAATTGCTGTCCCTGGTAAGTTAGTTAATATTGTCGCAAATTAAAGCTTTAATTTAAGTAAACGGGGACTACAAAATTATCGATATTTTGTGGTTCCTATTTATTTTTGGTTAAAATTCAAAAAATAAATTGCAACTGAATTTTAAAAGCTATAAAATGGTAAGATTAAGTATGATCAGAAAGTAGGGTACAAAAGTAATGGATGAAGATATCGAAGTAGAGGGCCAAGCAGCTTCTGAACAAAATGACGCTAAACAAAAGATGTTGCAAGGATCAGCTTGGATGACTGCTGGTAGTATTTTTTCAAGAGTTTTAGGGGCAATTTATATTATTCCATGGAATATGTGGTTGGGACCAGATAGATTACAAGCTAATGCACTTTATAGTATGGGTTATAACGTTTACAGTTTCTTCTTAATGATTGCTGTTGCTGGTGTTCCTTCAGCCGTAGCTAAGCAGGTTGCGCATTACAATGCACAAAATGAATATGGTATTGGAAGACGCCTATTTAAATATGGGATGGCTTTAATGGCGATTATGGGTGTAGTCTGTGCAGTAATATTATGGATTATCGCACCATACATTACAAGTGGTGATAAGAATGTGATTCCAGTCTTTAGATCCTTATCTTGGGCATTATTGATTATTCCTATGATGAGTTTAATACGAGGCTTTTTTCAAGGCTATCAGGAAATGGCTCCGTCAGCAATTTCACAGTTCTTTGAACAAATTGCTCGAGTTATTTATATGCTTGCCGCAACTTTTATCATCATGAAAATTAGTCATGGTAGTTATATTACAGGTGTAACGCAGTCAACTTTTGCGGCTTTTATTGGGGCCTTAGGCGGAATGCTAGTTTTAGTATGGTATTTTTATCGTCGAAAACCAGAATTGGATCGATTAGTTGCCAATAGTGATAATAAGTTAACAATTTCTACCAAACAAATTATTAAAGAAGTTATCAGGGAATCTATTCCTTTTATTATTATTGGCGCTGCCATTACGATTTTTGGATTGATTGATCAGTATACCTTCTTTGGTATTATGAGCCATGTTACAAACTACTCACGAACGATTCAAAATGAACTGTGGGCATTATTTAGTTTTAATGCTAATAAATTAGTTATGATTATTATTTCTATTGCGTCTGCCATGTCTATTACAGCTATTCCGTTATTATCTGAGGCATATACAAGAAATGATAAAAAGGCTTTGAGTGAACAAACTTCTGACACCTTACAATTGTTCTTTTTCGTAATGTTACCTTGTGCCTTAGGGATGGCAGCTGTTGCTCACCCACTATATGTTGTTTTCTATGGGTATGATCCAGTTGGAATCTATGTTTTACAATTTTCAGCGTATGAATCAATCTTCTTAGGATTATTCACAGTTGTTTCTGCTATTTTACAAGGTGTTTATCAAAATAAAAAAGCAATTATATATTTTGTCGTTGGAGTGGTAGTTAAATTAATTGTTCAATATCCATTAGTAGCTTGGTTAGGTGCCTTTGGGCCATTAGCAGCTACAGGGATCGGGATGGGCGTAAGTTCATGGCTAATGATTCGCTCATTACACAAAATGTTCCATTTAAATGTAAAATTAATACAAACAAGATTAAATAAAATGATGCTTTATGCACTAATAACATTTTTTACCGCATTTATAGTAGTAAAAATTGCTTATCTATTTTTACCAATAGACAGCCGAATTAGTGCAATTATCACAATTATTGCTGCCGCTGGATTAGGTGGCTACATATATATTTACTTCAGTTTAAAAACAAGATTAGCCGACAAAATATTGGGCGAACGGGTTGCTGGATTACGCCGTAGATTGAGAATTAAGTGAGGTTTAATTTAAAATGAGAATTGATAAATTTTTGACGGAAACGCAATTTGGTACAAGAAGTGATGTTCGAAAAATTATTAAACAGAAGAAAGTGATTGTTGATGGCGAGTTAATCACTAGCATTAAACTTCAGGTTAGTCCATCAAAATCGGTTATTCAGGTAGATGGTGATGTAATTCACTATCAAAAATATTATTATTATCTTTTAAATAAACCAGCAGGTGTGTTAACGGCAACTAAAGATAGGAAACAAAAGACAGTGATGGATTTGTTCAATAGCGTCGATTATCGGGATGATTTATTTCCAGTTGGACGGTTGGATAAGGATACAACTGGACTATTGCTTATTACAAATGATGGACAATTAGGTCATCAGATGTTGTCACCAAAACATCATATCGATAAAGTGTACTTTGCTAAAGTTGATGGGCAAGTGACTACTGACGATGTGATTAAATTTGAAACCGGATTGCTATTAAAAGATGGGATGCAAACTAAACCTGCAAAATTAATTGTTGAATCTTATAATAGTGATTCAAATATCTCAGAAGTTTTAATTACGATTACTGAAGGTAAGTATCATCAAATCAAACGAATGTTTGGAGCTATCGGTATGAAAGTTATCAGACTTGAACGTAAAAAAATGGCTACTTTAGAGTTAGAACCAACGCTATCGTTAGGCCGCTATCGTGCTTTAACAGATGAAGAAATTGAATCAATCAAATAGAAAATTGTTGGCGTAACTAGCCAGCAATTTTTTATTATTTTATTTGTTTTTGATGTTCCTTTATTGAGTAGTAAGGTCTATCAATATATCTAACTGAATACGCTTTTAAATACCGATTATTAAAATTTTGTGATAAAATGGGCTTACTAATATTTTAGGAGGAATTCAAATGAGTATAGATTGGAAAGCAGAAGTTGAAAAGCGTCAAGACGCCTTATTAGAAGATTTATTTGCAATGTTAAAAATTGAAAGTGTTCGTGATGAATCAATTGCAACAACTGAAGCACCTTTAGGTCCAGGACCTAAAGCTGGGTTAGATAAATTCTTAGAAATTGGAACGCGTGATGGTTTTGAAACATTAAACCTTGATGGTTTAGCCGGACATATCGAATTTGGTGAGGGGGATGAAACGTTAGGTATTTTAGCTCACGTTGACGTTATGCCTGCTGGTAACGGTTGGGATACTGATCCATTCACACCAGTCGTGAAAGATGGTCGAATTTATGCTCGCGGTGCCTCAGATGATAAAGGACCAGGAATGGCTGCATATTATGGTTTAAAAATCATTCAAGAATTAGGATTACCAGTTTCTAAAAAAGTTCGATTTATTATTGGAACGGATGAAGAAAGTGGTTGGAGAGGAATGACTCATTACCTTGAAAATATGCCTGAACCTGATTTTGGATTTTCACCAGATGCATTTTTCCCAATCATTAATGGTGAAAAGGGAAATATTACTTACTTCTTAAACTTTAAAGGATCAAATGGAGATAAGGATCAATTGCTTGAATTTGATGCTGGCCTCCGTGAAAATATGGTTCCTCGCGATGCTAAAGCTGTTATTAAAACAGAAGACGGCGCTGAGATGGAAGAAGTATTTAACGATTTTATTGCTGCTAATATTGTTACAGGTAAAATGGAACGCAATAATGATATTGTGACTATCTCGATGGTAGGAAAAGCAGCCCATGCACAAGAACCTAAAAATGGAGAAAATGCCGGAACTTTCTTGGCATTATTCTTGAACCAATTTAATTTTGGTGGGGATGCTGCTAACTATCTTCGTTTGGCTGCTGATTACTTACACAGAGATTCACGTATGAACAACTTTAGTATTGCCTTCACTGATGATATCATGGGCGATTTAACGATGAATTCTGGAATTTTCACATTTAAAGCTGATAAAGGTGGACAAATTGCCTTGAATTTCCGCTTCCCTAAAGGTATGACGGAAGTAGATATTAAACGTGGTCTTGAAAATGTAACAAATGAAATGAATGTTGTAATTGAAGCAGGTAGGTTACAAGGACCTCATTACGTTTCACCAGAAGATCCTTTGGTTAAAACATTATTAGGTGTTTATACGAAACAAACTGGCGAAAAAGCTGAAGGTTTAGTCGTTGGTGGTGGGACGTATGGTCGTCTCCTAAAACGTGGTGTTGCTTTTGGTGCAATGTTCCCAGGTGTACCTGATACAATGCATCAGGCCAATGAATTTATTCCTTTAGATGACGTGCTGAAAGCTGCTGCCATATATGCTGAAGGAATATACGAATTGATCAAGTAAATAATTAATTTTATATACTTGTATGATACTAATATACATTTAGGATGGCTTTTTTTAAAAGATTTATCATCTTTAAAGTATCGTTAATATGTAATCATTTGTAAAAAATAATGTAACCTATACCCCTAATGTTGAAAAACGTTAGGGGTATTTTTATGATTAAATTTCCACTTTAATACAAAATTTAAACCGTTTAAACATAGTTAATGGGAACTAAATTGAAGACGTAAGTTAGTAAACAGTATGGTATCAGTAGAAGCGTATTTTCAGTCTTCGTCACAATATTTGAATTAAAACTTCAAAATATTATGTAAGCGATTAACATGGTGTTATAATAATTCTGGTTCAAAGTTTGTTTTTAGTTTACTATGTATCAGATTATATTCAATTTGTTCGTGGATAGAATGAAAAATAGTCACTTTTATGAGGTGGTCAAATGAAGTTAGTAGTAGATAATGTATCAAGAGGAAGTATTCTAAAAGACGTTTCTTTTTATCTCAATCAAGGAGATAAAATTGCTCTCGTTGGTTTAAATGGATCAGGAAAAACAACCATTCTGAATATTATGATGGAGTTATTAATGCCATCAACGGGGAAAATAATTAAAACTAATGTTAAATTAGCGACTGTTTTTCAAAACAATGTTCTTGATGATGATTTGACCGTTATTCAAAACTTACGTTTCAGAATTAAAAATAAAGAAAAAATAAAAAGTATTCAGGAAAAAATGAAAAACTTGAACATCAATGAGTCCTTAAAGTATTCTAGCTTATCTGGTGGGCAGAAACGTATTGTTAATTATTTAAGAGCGATTGCTGTAGAGCCGAATTGCTTACTATTAGATGAAATGTCAGCTGGAATTGATGTTGATATACGTCAATTAATTTGGAATGATCTTGATGAGTATTTAAAAGAGAATAATTGTGGTGTGTTATTTACTACTCATCTATTAAGCGAATTAGAAAATGCCAATAAAATTATTTTCGTATCAAATGGAACTGTTAAATATTTTGGAGAAATGGTTACATTTATGAATAAAATTTCAAAAGTTAAATTAATTTTGAATAAAACTGAAGATGATAGGTATTTTAATACGTCTGCAGAAGCAGTGAGATTTATTGAAGATAATCATTTGATAAATGAAAACTTTGAAATAAGAAAGGCAACCTATACTGACTTATTTAAAAATATGGAGGAAGGAATTTAAGGATGAATAAACAGTTTATTCAAAGAAACATTCTAATTTTCATAAAAGATAAAGTTGGTATCTTTTTTTCATTTTTAGGTATGGTTATAAGTCTTGTAATTTATATATTTTTTCTTCGCTCTAATTTAGTCGATTCTTTGGCTGGAATTAATCATAGTGAACAGTTTATTGATACATGGATGATTTCTGGGTTGATTTCTATTGTCTCAATGACTAGTACACTAATCGCATTTGGTCAAAAACTGGAAGATAAAAAGAATAAGAGATTAGATGATTTTATTGTTAACAGTCAAATAAAAAGTAGTACAATTAATCAATTGTATACTTTGACGTCAGTCATGGAAGGTATTGTGTCGACATTTATTTTCTCATTAATATGTTATGCGTATCTATCTCTAACTTATCATTATAATGCTTATAATGTAACATTTTTTGTAGTATTTCTATTTAATGTTTTACTAATTGTATTTTCAAGTTTACTGTTTTCATTGGTGACAGATTTTTTAAATACTACGTCTAGTTTTTCATCATTGTCAGCAATTGTTGGTACTATGTCCGGTTTTCTTTCAGGAACTTATATTGTTTATGGGGATCTTCCAGCTTTTATGCAGCATACTTTAAAATTGTGGCCTGGTTATCAAATCGCAGCTATTGCACGCTATGAAAGTATTAAAAATATCAGGATAGGAAATAACTCTATTTTGTTCTCGTCACTAGGAATTAGTTCTGATTTTTTGCAAGCTATACTTATAACGATTATATTTGGAATACTACTAATAATTATTTCAATATTTACAAATGTTTATCATAAAGATTGATTTTAATTTGAAAAAAAGAACCTTATGTTACCTATATGTTAATATCAGTTCTGCTAATTTCAAAGAGTTGATTATAAAGAAAATTAATAAATAGAGGATGAAAACAAATCAAAAAGAGATACTCGAGGGTGGCGATTAAAATATTCGTTCAATGCAACGAAATTTAAATAAAAATTATACAGCTTATTTTGGTATTCTACCTAGCGATGGTATTTATGGAACGAGAAACATATGTTTACACGCTAAAAGAAACAAAATAAATAATTTCTATGTTTCAAATATGTCAACGGGATGGAGTGGAAACTTAGGGTTCCCAATGCCTGAGGGTTGGGACTTTGATCAATTTACTGAATATACGCATGGTGGAGTTGATATTGATCAAGTCTCTTCATCAGGTAAGGATTTAGGCTGTAAGAATTTTGATGTATCGGAGGATATATCTGTAAATAAGGTGACACATCGATTTATTAAATCAGTGCAAATGTTAAATTCTTTTAAAGATATAACATTTGAAATGGGAAAAACATATGGTCCTACGGTTCTTCCAGGGATAGATGCATGGCTTACAGTTAAAGATAGTTGGAGTGTAGAGACAGGAAATTCATCTTCTCCATTTACCATTCACAATGGTAAATGGAGAGTTCTTTTCAAAATGATATAGCTGATATAATGAAGATTAAATATGGTGTTATTAATTATTTAGATACCATGGGAATAGTTAATCGTATTGCGGGTAATCTCCAAAACGGGATGTTAATAATGGGAGTTGCAACAAGGGCAGAAGAACCTTGGCAAATTGGTATGAAGATAACGTATAATGAATCATATACAGAGGGTGATGAAAGTAATAAAATATCAGATACGATTGAAATTTATTATAAGCAACCAGTGGTTAGTCCCATATATCCCGAAGTTTCGTATAATTATGTTTATGATATAGTTAGTGGATTGGAAATTGTCGGAGCATGGATTGTTATTGGTCAGCGGTTATCATGGCTGTAGCGTTTGTTGCTTCTATACCAGAATTATTAGTAGCAGCTCCAGCAGTTGCTGCTTTTGGACTTTTGGTTGATACATTGCCACAAGAATAAAGAATATAGGAGATAATATAGATGGCAATTCCAGCAATGCTAACGGTGTTATTATTTGTGTTTATGATGAATTTATATCTTACTCTTTCTATAGTAAGGATAAAAAAGTCAATAAATAATGGTAATAAAAAGATTGAGAAAGAAAAAGATAGATTAAAAGAATTTAGAGGAGATAAATAATGAGCGAGCCTAATTTATTTATTATTTTATTTGTATTATTTTTAATCTTTATCGTACAATTTGTATATTTTTTAAATATTAAAAATAAATTGCTTGAATTATCGTATGAAATAACTAAAATTAGGGAAGAATTACTAAACATAACAATTGTTAAAGTTTTGAATTTAGAAAAAAAATTAAAAGATAAAGAATAAATGTATGATAAAAAACAAGGTATTCAGATATATTTCTGATCCCCTTGTTTTTTATCTAAAGTAGGTAGACAACAAACTGAATAGTTTAGTGTCTATACTGAGTATGTAGTATAATTACTACGATAAGTTAGTCTTAAAACTTAGACATTAAACAACTACATAAATAAAGCGTAGATATGAATGTGTATCAACGTTATTTAATATATTTTTGAAGGAAAGATAGAAACTGGAATGAGAAAAGCATTAGTTAAACATTTACATTTTAATGATACAGTTGCTTATTGGACAGCACATACGATTGTTTTTATTTACCTGTAAGGAGATGAACTAATGCAAATACAACCTATTTTTTGGGCAATTATCGCGATATTAATAACAGTTTTCTTTCCTTCACGCCAATGGTTAGAACGACATCATTTAGATTATTTTATTCTTGTTACGTACGTAATAATATTAATAGTAATGGTTGTAGCCATACCTTATAGAAAAAGTACTGGCTTGAATGAGATTTATATTGTGAGTGCTTTTATCATCTATGAACTAGGCTATTTATTTATATATAAAAGATTAAAAAAATAAATTAACGTGAGAAAAAATTGTAGAAGAACATTTCTACAATTTTTTATTTGATTAGATAATTTAAAAAGCAAACTCTTTAATAATTAAGGAGTTTGCTTTTTTGTTAAACAGAGTGTATTAAATCAGGTATTGATCTACCATATTTTATTAGCTTGGTATAAATATCAGGGTCTGTATGAGGTAGGTCTTTCCTGTCTGTATATATATAATTACCGAACGGGTCTGTATAGACGATACAATATACACAGTGCCTAGACATGCCCATATCAGGTAACGGATAGCTCATCGTTATTGGTTCACTTGCTAAGGCGAGAATCCTAGGGGTACCAAAATCATTGTGGTTTTTAAAAAACTGCTTAAAATCAGGTAACACGACAGAACTTTCATTCATAGTAGGAATGATGATAACATCATGAATAACATAATTTGAATAGTTTGTAATGGTTACCTGAGGTATCCCTGTTTCAGTAGAGTAAGAACTAGCAGATGCCGTAATACGCGATGATATTTGAATAATATTTTTTTGCCTTTCATATTGTTCTTGACGCTTACTTATTTTATTGCTGTTGTGAGAAAGAAATAGCACTAAATATTGCGGCGGAGGCAGCAAAAATGGCTGGTAAAGTCGCAACGAAAGATTGTAAATAAGTCATAGTATTTTTTCTCCTTTTTAAATAGTATATGAAACATATTCATTTTATTAATTAAAAAATCCAACTCGTAAATAAATACGAATTGGATCAATATATACGGTAAATTAGATGTTAACCACACAAAAACCACATAAAAGTTGGTTAAACGATGGTATATCAATGATAACAATGCGCCTGACAGGAATCGAACCTGCACTTGGAAACCCAAACAGCGATCTGAACGCTGCGCGTCTGCCAGTTCCGCCACAAGCGCAAAATAAATTACTTTGAAAACTCAATAACAGTACCGTAGCCATGTAAAACTAAGAATCTTGGGGCAATCGTTACACGAACAGTTTGTGGTTCGAAATGAACGTTAATAATCCCGTCGCCACCTTTATTAATTGCGCGTTCTGCTAGTTCTGCTTGGACACGATCATATAAGGTATCAAAATCATCTACACGATCAATTTCATCGGCTTCTAGTACAATCTTGGCTGTCGCATTAACGATGCCTTTAATAGCATAAGAACGGTTAACATCTCCGGTTGTTAAGAACATATAAATCACTCCTTGAGTAATAGTTTAAGATAAAAATGCTAGATTGACAAGGATTAAAAAAACTAGCCTCAAGAGTTAGTCTCAACTAGGCTAGTTTTGTAGGTTACATGAAGATACGGTAGTTACGTTTATTAATTGAAATTAATTCTTTAGCCTTACTCTTTGAACTGAATTTAAGTAAATTTTTGATTAAACGTTCTAATTTTTCGTCATCTTTAGAAACTTTTTCAAAAATATCATTGTCAATCTTTATTGTTAGATCTTCCTTTTTGCTTGGAACCTTAAATGTTTTAGAAGTTTCATCGCTTGTGATGAAGTTTTTCTCAAGATCTGCTAATAAATTTTTGCTCATATGTTTTCTTCCTCCAGTTTCTTACTATATTAATCATAACACCTAGATGACTAAAATCATAGGAAATGAAAAAAGATAAAAATGTTATTAAGAGAATTAGATAATAATTTTGCTTTATAAATCTAATTTTGAAAGTATTGCAGGGATGTCGACTCCATCAGGGCTTTTTAAGATTAGCGATTGTTTATCAGTGAAATTAAATTTTTCCAATAATTTTTGATTTACTTCTTCTTGTTCGTATTTCAGCGTTTGTACATTGGTAAACTGTTCAGATTTAAAAGATTTAAGCAGGGCTTTTAATAAATGTGTCGCGATACCTTGTTGTTCTTCGTTTTTCGAAACTAATAATAGACCAATCCAAACGGATTGAACTTCAGGATAATCTGTTAAAAAATCAATCATAGCTACTAATTTATCTGCTTTGAAGAAGCCCAGTGTCCATTTTTGATCACTTTTAACTGACAACGGGATCGAAGTTAAATCAGATTTTATTTCTTCAATGGCTAAATCTTGTTTACCTTGGAGTTTTAGGTAAGTAGATTGACTTTTTTCTAATTCTAACATTTGAGTTAGATCTTTTTCGGTTAACTCTCGAACCACGTAGGGGGCACTAAAAATAGAAATCCTTTTTAATAACATACTGAAAACCTTCTTTATTTCAAATTTTGTAGGTAAAACGCTAACATCTAATACAATTTTAATGATATACTGTAACTACAAATAAAAGATATGGGGTGGCAAATATGGAACAAGAATATAAAAATATTTTAGTCCCAGTTGATGGATCAGATTCAGCTGAAAAAGCATTAAAGCGTGCAGTAGAAAGTGCTAAAGCAAACCATGCACATTTAGATATTTTAAACGTAATTGATACGCGTCAATTTTCTGTAAGTTTTTCAGGAATGATGGATGGGGGCGGTTCAATCGTCTATCAGACTTTTGAAGATACAGAAGCATATATGAATGAATTAAAAGAAGATATTGTAAAAAATGGGTTTACAGATGTTGATATTCATATTCGTTTTGGTAGTCCTAAAACAGTAATTGCCAAAGATTTTATTGAAGATCATCATTCAGATTTAATTATCATGGGTCAATCTGGCTTGAAGGCAGTGGAAAGAATGTTAATGGGTGCAGTTACAAATTACGTTACTCGTTTAGCACCTTGTGATGTCTTAGTTGTTAAATAATAAAGAGGGTTGCGTAATTTAGCAACTCTTTTATTATTTATAGGACTAACTCAGTATAAAGTAAAAATGAATTAAAAAATAGTCATATTAGATTAAAAGAGAGAAGGGGTACTGGTGGAAATAGGTTTATATTTAGTTATGGCAATTTTGATTATTTATAATGTTAAGTTGTCTCTACAATTAACTAAAGTGCGTCAAGCTAATGTTAGAACTGTGGACTCACTAGGTCCTGAAGAGACTAAAATATTAGCAGACTACGCAATTGAGAAACGAAAATGGCAAGTCCTTGGCAATGGAATGTTCTTTTTAGCTCTCGTTTGCGCTTTTATTGGAACAACAATAGAAACGAGTTATTTTGTAACACTTTATGTTGTAACAATGATTGCTGTGAATCGTTCAAGAATAAGAGTCAATAAGCTGTTATTATTAGATAATTAATGTTGCATTAAAAGTCTATATCTTAAATTAAAGAATTCACAAAAGTTAGGTATAAGTAACCTAATTTTTGAGGAACTTAATATTTGGGAAAGGCTTATTTTTTTTAAATGAATAAATGTTGTGACATGTTAGCTGATCTTAGAGAGAATTTCGTATGTGTAGTGGTGCCATCCAGATGACTAACTTTATAAAAAGTAGTTTAGCATGGTAAAACAGATTTTTTAAATTAATGGTTAATAAATAGTAAAGATTCTTACTGAGCATCAATGTTTTTAAGTAACTATGATATTCTAAAATTAAGCGAAATTCCTGGAGGGTTATTGTGAAACGATTTAAATATTATTCAATTTCCTTGTTAAAGGGATTAGCGTCTTTAATTATTCTTTTAGCAATTGGAAATTTGATAGGTCCATCTAATTGGCGGTTATTAATTAATTATTATTTAATTTTGAATTTTTTAACTTTTTATCCATATAATCTCGAGTTAAATGGATTAAATAAAAAATTAGTGCAAAAAGTTAAAATTGACGAGGTAGAGGAACCACACTCTAGACAAGAAATGAATACACGTAAAGTATCAACTGAAAATTTAACGCGCTTATTAATTTATGTCATGCAATTTGCAGGGTTAATCCTAATTGCTCCTGGTCAATTCATGTATTACTATTTAATCAAAAATTGAATTTTAATGATATCTCCACTGTTGATTAGATGACAGTGGGGATATTTTTTTAGAAAATTATTTGACAAAAGAATCAAAAACACATATAGTCATAATATCGTTAATGAGGTTAACGGAACGAATAATCGTTAATGCCATTAACTAAAAAGAGAGGGTGGATAATTTTGTTCAAAGAATTTATGTCAAAGAATAAGAGGTCAGTTGCGTATATCGCAATTGCATGTTTAATTCCAAGTTTAATTGCATATGGAACCTATAAGTTAGTTTCAAGTAAGCAACAAATGGACACAGGAAATTTAAAAGTAGCTATTATAAATAACGATGAAGAAGCATCATTTAATGGAAAATCAATTGACGTTGGTAAGGAAGTTACTAAAATTCTTAAAACCAATAAACAAGCCAAATGGGAGTTTGTTAGCGCAGAAACTGCGAAAAAACATTTAGATTCAGGCGATTATACAATGTCAGTTACATTGCCAAGTAATTTTTCAAAAAACGCAACAACTGCACTTGATGAAACGCCAAAAGTGAGTTTGTTAAAAACAAAACAATCAGATACAAATAACTATGTTTCGCAATTGATTACAAAACAGGTTGCAGAACAATTGAAATCACAAGTTTTAACTAATATCCAAAAAGCGTATGATTCTGCATTACTTGGTTCCGTTAAACAATTAGGTTCAGGTGTTAAAGAAGCCTCAACTGGTGTAAAAACGTTAAATAAAGGAACCGTTAAATTAAAAAATGGTAGTAAAGAAGTTACTAGAAATTTAAATACATTGGCAACAAGTATGGTGACCTTTGATAAAGGTAATCAGACATTAAAAACAGGATTAAATACTTATACAACTGGGGTTGATACTTTAGCTGATGGTGTAAATACCTATACAACTGGTGTAGGTACACTGGTGAATGGTAATAATCAATTAGCCTCAGGAATTAATACACTTGTTGCTAGTGCACCAACCTTATCAAATGGTGTGACTCAATATGTTGATGGGAATAAAACATTAGATGCGGGACTTTCTACGTTGCAAACTGGCGGATCTACATTAGCAGCTGGTGTAGGCACGTTAGCAACTGGTGCAACTACATTAAATTCGAACTCGAATGATTTAAATAATGGTGCGAAAACATTAGCTGCAAGTATGTCAGGTAGCCAATCGTTACCGATGGCGGTAGCAGGTTTAACAGCATATTCAACTGGTATTAAAACTGGTGTAACTCAAATTCAAACAAGATTAAAATCTCGTAGCGAAATTATTAATCATATTCCTGAAATAATTCAACAAATTAAAGATACAAAGCAAGGATCAAAAGAATTAAAAGCTGAACTTGAAGAAATTTCAGGATCAATTGAAACATTACAAGCATTACCTGGATTAGTAACAAAATTGATGGCGGCAGGGGATAAATTAACAACTGTTCAAACTCAAATGAATGCAATTAATTCAGATACAACACAAAAGATGTTTAGTTTGACATTAGCTAAAGGTCAGGCATCGACTTCTAACAAGAAGGTTCGTACGATGATTAATGACTCAACAACAATGAGCCAAAAAGAAAAAGACACTGTTTTACAACAAATCACAAAAACAGATACAGCAATAACAACTGTTGGTACAAATATAACTGGGGTAAGTAAAAATTTAACAGATACAAAAGCGATGTTAGAGGCAGTGATGAGTGATGTAGGTGGCTTAATGGCTGAATTTAAATCAACAATGGGTGATGTAGATCTTAAAGCCATGTTGGAAAAATTTGCTAAAATTTCGACACAAGCAACTGCATTATTGAGTAATACTGATACCTTGACGAGCGATTCAATGATTGGTCTTTTAGGTGATACAAAAGACTTGAGTGATCAAATTGATTCATTAGTGATAGCATCAAATGCTAATGCACAAGTTGCTGGTAAATTAAATGCTAGTGTTAATGGTGCTGGTGTTGATGTTACAAGTGAAAAAACAATTAATGCAACAATTAAGAATTCAATCATGACAGGTAGTATTAACAAATTGTCAGCTGGTATCTTAGGATATACAGCAGGAACAGGACAAGTAACTGATGGTATTAATCAATTAAATAGTAATGTACCAACTTTAATAACAGGTGTTACTGCTTTAAGAGCAGGATCGCAAAAACTTGTTACAGCAGGTGGACAACTTGAGGCAGGAACACAAACGTTAGTTTCAGGTGGTACACAATTGAAAGCAGGATCTGATAAGCTTGTTAGTGGTGGTACACAATTGACAACTGCTAGTACACAATTGACAGATGGAAGTTCGAAATTAAAAGCGGCAAGTACACAATTAACAGATGGTGATACACAATTGGCAGCTGCTAGTCCTCAATTAGTTGATGGCTCACAAAAATTAGCTGATGGGTCTAAACAAGTAACATCAGGATTGGATACAGCTAATGATGGTGTAACATTATTAAATACTAAATTAGCAGCAGGAGCATCACAGGTTGGTAATATCAATTCATCTCCAAAAAATGTGGCTCAATTCGTTGAACCTGTTAAAACAGAAACTGAAAGTGACAATCTCGCTAAAACTTTGAAAAATACATTTGCCCCATTAGTGATTGTTTTATCATTATTTGTCGGTGCAATTGTAACTCAATTAATTTTATTCAGATACCGTAAGAAGAATGAATTATCACAAAACTGGTTACAGAACCTTTTCCTAATGTTATTTATTTCTGTTATTCAAACAGCAGGAGTTCTCTTATTAACATTATTCTTTAGTGTAACAATTGAACATCCAATTAGTTTCGTAATCTTTACGTTCTTATCGGGAATAATCTTTACTCTTTTATGTGTGGTAATTGACGAACTCCTTGGAACAATGGGTATTCTCTTATCTTTAGCATTACTACTCGTACAATTAGTGATTACAGGACAAGTTATTCCAAATACGATGTTATCAAATGCTTATCAAGTATTTGCAGAGTTCTTACCTGTTACACATGTATTAAATGGCTTCACATATGCAATTAATAGCCAAGGTTCTGGTATGATTGGTTCAGTGCTTGCATTACTTGTTACAGCCGTAGTACTGGGTGTGGTTTGGACGTTTGTAAATCGTAAACAATTAACGGTATCAACTGAAAAAGAAAAATAGAGATACAGTTGATTAGATATAGTAATTAACCGCGTTTTATGCTAAATTTAACTGTAGGTAGAACATGCAGAGGAGAATTAGCAATGACAACAACTAAGTTAATGGATGACTATATTAGTATGTATTTAGGAACTTTTAAGAATGTGGAAGGATTCATTTCACAACCTACTAGTGAGTTTAATTTATCTTTTGAACAATTCTTGATTTTAAAAGATATCCATAGCACTGAAGATATAAGCATGGTTGATATCGCTAAAAAAAGAAATGTTTCAAGGAGTGCAATTGCACGCCAATTAAACGTACTAAAACAATTAAGATACATCTATCAAGAACAAGACACAGTTGATAGAAGAAGAATAAACCTACGCTTGTCTGATCAGGGTGCAAAAGTAGAACGAGTTGTGACTGAGTCAATTAAGAAACGGTTTGATACTTGGGTAAATGTTTTAGGTGAAGATAAGGCAGTTCTACTGCTTAGTTTAATGAAAGAATTCGGGCAAAAAATAATGGTAGACAGAAAATAAAATTCTGTGTACCATTTTTTGCTTGAAAGTGTTGTATGCGTTTTCTATAAGTAGTATATTAGTTTAATATACTACTTAAAAAAATAATTGTTTTTTAAGGATTAAATTAATACCAAATGAAATCATTATTGGAGGAAGAATATGACAAAAATTATTGCAATTAACGCAGGTAGTTCAAGTTTAAAATTCCAATTATTTAGCATGCCAGAGGAAACTGTTATTGCTAAAGGATTGATTGAAAGAATTGGACTTAAAGACTCAATTTTAACGATTAAATATGGTAACGGAAAAAAATATGAAGATGTATTAGATATCGACAATCATTCAGTAGGTGTACAGTTATTACTTAAATTATTGCTTCAATTGGATATTATTGCTGATTTTAATGAAATTTCCGGTGTTGGACATCGCGTTGTTGCTGGTGGTGAATATTTCAAAAAATCAACATTAGTAAATGCCGATACAATTGCAAAAATTAATGAATTATCTGAATTAGCACCATTACATAATCCAGCTAATCTTTTAGGTATCCAGGCATTTGAAGAAATCTTACCAGATGCAGTAAGTGTCGCTGTATTTGATACAGCCTTCCATCAGACGATGCCAGAAGAAAGTTACATGTACAGTGTACCTTATGAATGGTATGAAAAATATGCCGCAAGACGTTATGGTGCTCATGGGACAAGCGTTCGTTATGTCGTCTCAGAAGCCGAAAAACTAATTGATAAAGACCCTAAAGAGTTAAAATTAATTACATTACATTTAGGTGCAGGAGCATCAATTACAGCTACAGTTGGTGGTAAATCAATTGATACATCAATGGGCTTTACACCACTTGCTGGAATTACCATGGCAACACGTTCAGGTGATGTAGATGTATCGTTAGTTGCTTACATGATGAGACAATTAAAAATTACTGATATAGATGAAATGATTAATATTTTGAATCGTGAATCTGGGCTAGTTGGTATTTCAGGGATTTCTCCTGATATGCGTGATGTTAAAGCTCAATTAGGAAAAAATCCTCGTGCTGATTTAGCTGTTAAAATCTATGTTCAAAATATTATTAAATATATTGGTCAATACATTGCAGAAATGCAAGGGGTTGATGGTATTATTTTCACTGCTGGTCTTGGTGAGAATGATCGGATTGTACGTCGTCGCGTTATTGAACATTTAGCATATTTAGGTGTTGGCTTTGATGCTGAAAATAACGAAAAAATGGGTGAACAGGTTATGCTTAGCACGCCAGAGTCTGCCGTTAAGATTTTTGCGATACCTACTGATGAAGAATTAGTTATTGCACGCGATGTTCAATCATTAATGTAAAAATAACCATTTAAAATAGTAGCTTAAAATAAGAGGGATATCACATTGTGATGTCTTTTTTATTTTGTAACATAACGGTAATATTTAAAGGGTTAACAAGTTATTAAAAAAGTGTTAAATTAGACATTATAAATTATTATTACTGACAACAAGTTGTTGTCATCATTCGGAGGCGTAACTTAATGAGTAGGTGTAAACTTGATATTATGAGTGAGTATCAAGCAGCGATGCAAAAACTTGCTGATCTTAGAAGTAACATTGGAAACAGACAACAATCATCAATTCGAGATAGCTTTTTCCAAGAGGAAAAATCGCTTGAAAGAGAATGTTCTGAACTGAATATTCTATTAGAAGCTATCGATGTTGCGGAAGATTAATCCTACTTTTTGAGAAATAAAAGTAGTAAAAAACGATTAAATTCATAATTGAATTTAATCGTTTTTTTTGTTCCTATTTAAATTAATTAGTTTGTAGATTCCGAAGAACGAAACGATTAATAAGATGATACCAACTACTGTAGCAAAAATATCAACTGTTGCTGCAACTTCCGCCCAAGCATTCCCAGCAAATGCCCCAAGATAAATGAGGACAGTATTCCAAATTAATGTTCCAAAAAAGGTTAATGGAATAAAAAAACGTAATTTACATTTCGTAATTCCAGCGGGAATAGAAATTAAACTTCGAACAATGGGAACAAAACGGCCTATGAAAATAGCACGATTTTCATATTTTACAAAAAATTCAGTCGCTTTTTCAATATGGATAGGTTTTAGACCAAGCCAAGAACCATACTTACTGGCGAAAAATTGATTTAAACGTTCTGTACTTAAAAAGCGACCGATCGAATATAAGATTAAAGCCCCGATAGTCGCCCCAATAGTGGCAGAAATAATTAAACCAATTGGTGTAAGAGAACTTGAGAGCGTCATAAAACCTGCAAATGTTAAAATGATTTCAGAAGGAATTGGTGGGAAAATGTTTTCAATGGTGATCAGTAACGCAACACCTAGATAGCCATGTTGGCCGATTAAGTCAATTATGGTTTCTTGCATTTAGGCACCCCTTTTATTTAATAATTAAAGCATATCATGAGCCAAAGAAATAAAGTAATGAAAAAGGATTAGCTTAATAAAAATTAAATAATTTTCGTATTCAGAGTTAAATTTGGTACAATTGAAGAAAGAATAAGACGATTTAAGGTGGTAAAAATGAAAATTGAAGAATTACACAAGGTAGAATTAGATTTAATCCGGGAAGTCGTTGAAATTTGTCAAAAAAATAATATAAAGTATTTTATGATTGGTGGCAGTTTATTAGGTGCGGTCAGACATCAAGGGTTTATTCCATGGGATGATGATGTCGATATTGGAATGGTAAGGGATGACTACGATCGATTCTTACAAATCGCTCCCCAAGAGATTAGCCAGCCTTATTATTTTCTACAAACTGATCAAAGTGATCCAAACTATGCATTTGGATATGCAAAACTACTTGATGAATCTATTCATGTTGAAGAGAAAAGAAATATTAATGACGCTAGAAAAGGTGTTTTTGTAGATATTTTTCCTTTTGATAAAGTCCCAACAGGTGATGTCGAACGATCTATTCAACAATCAAAATATCGATATCTTAACGCGAAAATTCTTTTATTGAGCAATTATCGTTTAATGGATACTGAAATTAACGCAAAGATTAGAAAATTACAACCTGATCAAAGTCGTAAAACCAAAGAGTATAAAGAAAAAAGAGACGAACTAGTAAGAACCTATAATCAAGATGACACCATTTCAGAATATAAAAATTTAGCTTCACAATACTCATATGAAAAAGAATTACTATCAGAAAAGGAATTAGCAGCCGTGATTCAAGTTCCTTTTGAGAACCTTACGGTAACTATTTTAAGGGCATATGATGCAATTTTAAGCCGTTTATATGGTGATTATTTACAATTACCGCCTGAAAGTAAACAGATTGAAAAGCATATTGAAAAAGTGACTATTTTAGATCGAAATGATTTTACTTTTGATAATGAAATTGATTGATTTTATGACGTAAATGAGATACGTTTAAAGATGACAAATGGAGGTGCTTTCATATGGATAGAAAATCAATTATTGACGAGCGGTTGCTTAACCGGGAATTTACAATTGACAGTAAAAATATTCATGGCACGGTCGAGTTTTTTGGTATCTACTATCATTATTTTAGTGATGAAACATTAGTAAGTGGAGATGTTGTTCGAATCATTAAAACACATGTTGAAGGGTTAGACGTTAAAAAAATATAAAGGTGGTTAAATTATTATGTTGGGACTTTTAGTCGTTATTATTATTGTTATATTATTGGTCATGATTTTACCAGCAACTATCCGAATTATTAGACAACCGCATCAAGGTGTTGTTATAACTTTAGGAAAATATGAAACAACATTAGCTCCAGGCTTACATTTTATTAAACCATTTATTTCTTCAGTAATTCGTGTTAGTACGGCACAACAACCTTTAGATCTTGATAAACAAGTTGTGATTACAAAAGATAATGCTGAAATTGAAGTTAAAATTTCATTGAAGTATCACGTTACTGACATCCAAGATTTTGTGTTTAAAAATGAAGACTCTGTTCGTAGTATGATTCAAGATACACGTGCCTCTTTGCGTGGCATCATTGGTAATAAAATGTTAGATGAAGTTTTGAATGGAACGCAAGAAATTAATCGCGGTTTGTTTGGCGAAATTTCTAATGTGACAGCTGGTTATGGATTAAATGTTGATCGAATTAATATTGATACAGTAAAACCTTCAGTTGAAATTCAAGATTCAATGAATAAGTTATTGAAAGCCGCTAGAAATCGTGATGCTACTGTTGCTGAAGCAGAAGGTTACAGTAAATCAGTTGCACTAAAAAATAAAGCTGATAATGATGCATGGGTTAATTCAGCCCAAGCAAAGGCTGAAGCAGTTAAAAAGACGGCCGATGCTGAAGCATACCGAATAGATGCAGTTAATTTATCATTAAATAAAGTTGGTAATGGTTATTTTGTTAGCCAAAATATTGAGGCTTTTAAAGAATTGGCCAAGAGTGACGCAAATACAGTTGTTATGCCAAGTAATGCGATAGATAGCTTAGGTCAAATTCCAGCAATTAATGCATTATTAAAACCAGAAGCTAAATAAAACTTTCAAGAGGTTATTCCTTGGAAGTTTTTTTACTAGGAATGAGAGTGGTTAATTTGAAAATTATTATTGATGGGGATGCGTCTCCTGTGAAAAATGAAGTTATAGCTGAAGCCGAACTACGGAATATCAGTGTGTTGCTAATTACAAGTACGCCACATTTCTCAACTAAAAAGTATCCTGAAAATGTTTCGGTTAGCTATGTTGATCAAGGTCCAGATGCGGCAGATTATAGAATTGTAAAGTTAGCTGAAAAATCAGATGTTGTGATTACACAAGATTACGGACTAGCTTCTCTTTTATTACCAAAAGGTGTGATTGTGATGCATCATAAAGGATTTGAATATACAGATACCAATATCGATAGTATGTTGGATTCAAGATATTTAAGTGCAATGGCAAGGAAATCAGGTCAACGTACGAAGGGTCCAAGCGCCTTTTCAAACCAGGATAGGGCTAACTTTAAAAAAGCATTTATTTTATTATTGAATGAAAAAGGAATTAAATAAATATAAAGAAAAGAAGGGTCTTATTTGCGATCGTTAACATCGGGTAATCCAGCAAAATTAATTTTTATGTTTACTATACCATTATTGGTTGGTAATTTATTTCAACAATTATATAGTATTTCTGATACGTTGATTGTTGGACAAACTTTAGGCGTGGATGCACTAGCTGCAGTTGGTTCGACCGGGAGTATTCAATTTTTGATTATTGGATTTGCACAAGGGTTAACTGCAGGTTTATCTATTATTACGGCACAACGATTTGGGGCAAAAGATTATCGTGGTGTTAGAAAAAGCTTTGCAGTGGGACTTTTGATTAGTCTAATTGCAACGGTAATTTTAACAGCGGTTAGTTTGTTTTTTGTAAAAGATATTTTAACACTTATGAAGACACCACCAGAAATATTTGATGATGCACAAACTTTTATTAGTATCATTTTTGGTGGAATATTTGCTTCAATGGCATTTAATATTTTATCTAATATTATTAGGGCGCTAGGGGATAGTCGCACGCCATTATACTTTTTAATTTTTGCCAGCATTATTAATGTTGGTTTAGAATTATTATTTATTTTGGTATTTCATTGGGGAGTTGCTGGCGCTGGTATTGCAACTATTATTGCGCAATCATGTTCCGTTGTATTCTGTTTAATTTACATTTATCGAAAAATTCCCGTCTTACATATTGGTCGACACCATTTTAGAGAAATCACGATGAAAGATGTTAACCAACACCTTTATGTGGCTCTACCAATGGCCTTTCAAGCTTCAATAATTGCGATTGGTGCAATTATGCTACAGTCAGCTTTAAACGGTTTAGGAACGACAGCAGTTGCCAGTACCACGGCAGCGTCTAAGATTGATCAATTATCAACACAACCAATGATGTCATTTGGAATTGGGATGGCAACTTTTACTGCCCAAAATTATGGCGCAAAAAAATATGGTCGTGTTTTAGATGGTGTAAAAAAGTGTCTATTAATGTCTGGAACATTCAGTATCGTTGCAAGTCTTTTAGTTATTTTATTTGGACAACAATTAGTTACACTGTTTGTTGGAAATAATGCACCAAAAGTTGTTGCATTATCGCAGGTTTATTTTAATATTAATGGGTCATTTTACTTACTTTTGTCAGTACTGTTTGTCATTAGATACACGTTACAGGGACTGGGACAAAGCATCGTACCAACAGTTGCTGGAGTTGTAGAATTACTGATGAGATCATTTGCAGCTATCTTTTTAGCTGGTGCTTTTGGGTATGCAGGAGCTTGTTTTGCAAATCCATTAGCCTGGGGTGGGTCATGTATTGTACTGATTTATTCATATATGAAGGCTGTACAAAATTTGAGACGTTTAGATTTTGAACAAAAGGCTGAAAATAAACATGCTTAATTAGTTATGACAAAAGTACGGAAATATGCTATACTAATCAACGTTCTGCGGGCGTAGTTTAGTGGTAAAATTCCAGCTTCCCAAGCTGATGTCGCGAGTTCGATTCTCGTCGCCCGCTTAAAAATGAATAAGATAATTATATTGAAACCAAGATATTTAATCTTGGTTTTTTTTTGTAAATTTTAACTGACTAAATAGAATATAATTAGTCAAAATGATTGCAATTAAGCGTTATTTTTGCTAAGTTTAGTAACTGATATTAGTTTTTTTGTATAAAAAAACATGGAACTGGACAGAATTGAGGGGGAAAAAAGTGGATATTTTATTAAAACATGCTAAAAAGTATCGGGTAGATATTTTTTGGGCAGTCGTCATGGTGGTTATCATGGCAATTTCAACATTGTGGCAACCTAAATTGTTACAAAAAGTAATTGATGCTATTTTAAAGGACCAGGGTGATAAAATCACGACACTTGGTTTGTACTTGATTGGAGTTGCTGTTATTGGATTGTTGGCAGGTGTTGTGAATACAATTCTATCAGCAAAAGTAGCACAATCAATGAGTGCAGATATTCGTGAAACTGCTTTTAGAAAGATTCAAACATTTTCTTTCAGTAATATTGAACGATTCCAAGCAGGGAATATTGTGGTTCGTTTAACCAATGATATTACCCAAATTCAAACGTTAATTATGACAATTTTACAGACATTAATTCGAGTGCCCATTTTATTTATCGGTGCATTCATTTTAGCTATGAATACAATTGCGGATTTATGGTGGATTATTGTTATTTTAATTGTCTGCGTGTTAGGTATTTCAATGTTAACTTTCGGTCGCATGGGACGCCATTTTGGGTTAATGCAAGGCTTAATTGATCGAGTAAATGAGTTAGCCAAAGAAAACTTGATGGGTGTGCGTGTTGTTAAGTCATTTAATCAAGAAAAAAATGAAGAAAAACGTTTCGATAAGGTTTCAGATGATTTAAATGCACAAAATATCTATGTTGGAACTCTATTTGCTGTTTTAATTCCAGCATTTACATTAATTGGAAATATGGCTGTCGTTGCCGCAATTTATTTTGTAGGTGATTTAGCTAAAGCAGATCCAAGTACAGTTACAGCTATTACTTCGTTTGTTAATTATTTAATGCAAATCATGTTTGCCATTATTATTGGTGGAATGATGATGACGTTTAGTGCTCGTGCAATGGTTTCAATTAAACGACTACGCGAAATTTTAGATGAAGAACCAGATATTTATTACCAAGATGTTCCAGAGGAAGATTTATCGGGATCTGTTAGTTTTGAAGATGTCTCATTCTCATATGAAGGCGATGATAAACCAACACTTAAACATGTTAGTTTTGATGTTAAACCTGGAGAAATGATAGGAATTGTTGGTGCAACTGGTTCAGGTAAATCAACTTTAGCCCAAATGATTCCACGATTATTTGATCCCCAAGAAGGAATGATCAAAGTTGGTGGTGAGAATTTAAAGGATGTTAATGAAAAATCGCTTCGTAAAACAGTAGCATTTGTTTTACAAAAGGCTATCCTATTTTCTGGCACAATCGCAGACAACTTACGTCAAGGTAAAGAAGATGCCAACGAGAAAGATATGGATATGGCCAGTCAAATCGCTCAGGCATCAGAATTTATTAATCGATTACCAGAACGTTATGATGCAGAGGTTGAAGAACGTTCAGCTAACTTCTCAGGTGGTCAAAAACAACGTTTATCAATTACGCGTGGTGTTATTGGTAAACCTAAAATCTTAATTTTAGATGATTCAACATCAGCACTTGATGCTCAATCAGAAAAATTAGTCCAAAAAGCATTAAATAATGAATTGAAAGAGACAACAACATTTGTTATTGCCGAAAAAATCTCATCTGTGATTAATGCGGATCGTATTTTTGTTATGGATGACGGTAAATTAGTTGGCGAGGGGACACATAAAGATCTCGTTGAAAATAGTCAAATTTATCAAGAAATTTATAACACTCAAAAAGGAAAGGAGACTGTCTAATGAAAGATATGAATAGATCGATGGCATTCTTCTTCCACTACTTGAAAAGCTATAAATTAGGTTTTACAGTTATGACTGTTGCAATTATTGCATCGACATACTTCCAGGTAAAAGCACCTGTGTATATGGGAAAAGCAATTACGGCATTGGCAGACTACGTAATTGGTTTAACAAAAGGAGTGAGTGATAAAGGAAATTTTGTTAGCTCATTGTGGATGTTATTCTTATTTTATATTTTTTCAATTGTAGCAATGTTTTTCTCAAATATTATTGTCACGTTCATTACAGGAAACTCGACAAATAGAATGCGAAAAGGGCTATTTGGAAAATTACAAAAAATGACAATTCGATTCTTTGATTCACATAAAGATGGGGATATTTTAAGTCGTTTTACAAGTGATTTGGATAATATTTCGAACGCAATGAATCAAGCCTTAGGACAAATTATGAGTAATATTGCTCTAATGATTGGGATTATCATTATGATGTTTCAACAGAATGTTCAGCTTGCCTGGGTTACGATTGCTTCAACGCCTATCGCGTTACTTCTTGCGGTCATTTTAATTTCTAAAACACGTAAGTATGTTGATATACAACAAAAAGAAGTTGGAAAATTAAATGGCTATATTAATGAAAAAATTAGTGGTCAAAAAATTGTAATTACTAACGGGCTTCAAAAAGAAGCTATTGATGGTTTCTTGCCATATAACGAAAATGTTCGTAAAGCAACGTTTAAAGGACAAGTCTATTCAGGGATGCTTTTCCCAGTTATGAATGGCCTCTCGTTGGTTAATACAGCCATTGTTATCTTCTTTGGTAGCTGGTTAGCACTGAACGGTGATATGGGCCGTACAACGGCTTTAGGACTAGTTGTCGTGTTTGTTCAATACTCACAACAATTTTACCAACCAATATCACAAATTTCTTCATTGTATAGTATGTTCCAACTTGCTATTACAGGTGCTAGTCGACTGAATGAAATGTTTGATGAACCAGATGAGGTCAACTCAACTGATAAGCAAAAATTAACGGGTCTAACAAATGGTGTTAAGTTAAGAAATGTTAATTTTGGTTATAATGCTAATAAAGAAATTTTACATGATGTATCAATTAATGTTGATAAAGGTGAAATGGTAGCTTTAGTCGGACCAACTGGTTCAGGTAAAACAACAATTATGAATTTATTGAATCGATTCTATGATGTTACAGGTGGTTCAGTTGAATTTGATGGCGTAAATGTTAAGGATCTTGAACTTCAAAGTCTTCGTGATCATGTTGGGATAGTTCTTCAAGAAAGTGTATTATTCTCAGGAACAATTCGTGATAATATTGTCTTTGGTAAACCTGAAGCATCAGATGAAGATATGATTTCTGCCGCTAAGCAAGCTAATATTCATGATTTTATTATGAGTCAAGAAAATGGCTATGACACGACAGTATCGGATGAAAACTCTGTGTTTTCAACTGGCCAAAAACAATTAATTAGTATCGCAAGAACAATTTTAACTAATCCTACGTTATTAATTTTGGATGAAGCGACTTCTAATGTTGATACAGTGACAGAAGCTAAAATTCAAAAAGCAATGGATACAGTTATTCAAGGGCGTACTAGTTTTGTAATCGCACATCGCTTGAAAACAATATTAGATGCTGATAAAATTGTTGTTCTGAAGGACGGTAAGGTTATTGAACAAGGTAACCATCAAGAATTATTGGATCAAAAAGGATTCTATTCTGAACTTTATAATAATCAATTTGTATTTGAATAAAACAGTGAAAAAATCTTTCAAGAATACTTTATATAAAGTATTCTTGAAAGATTTTTTATTTTAAATTAAGATATAAAGTAACAAAAAAAACAAAAAATAAATATATTTAATTGTAATTTTATATCATTCAAGGTATGATGTAACCAGTTAATGATAACGCTTTCTTTTATGAATGGAGGAGATATTATGTTGGGTTTTTCAATTTATTTAGGTGATAAGATTGACGATGATACAAAAAAATATATTGAAGTAATGCGTAAATCAGGATTTAAGGGTATTTTTACTTCATTACATATTCCTGAAGAAGATAGAAAAAAAACTATTGATGAATTAAAAACTTTGGGGAATTTATGTCTTGAAAATAACTTGAAATTAATGGTTGATATTTCAGAAAAAAGTTTAAAATTATTGGAATTTGATTTGAAAACTGCTGGAATTACTGGTTTAAGAATTGATTATGGGATTAGTATGGAAAAAATAGCTGAATTATCAAATAATATAGATATTGGATTAAATGCTAGTACGATTTCAGAGCTGGATATTAAGCAACTAGTTGATAATCATGCAAATTTTAAGAATATTGAAGCATGGCATAATTATTATCCTCGACCAGATACGGGATTAGATGACGAATGGTTAAAAAATAAGAATCATTGGTTAAAAAAATCAGGATTTACTACGATGGCGTTTGTGGCAGGAGATAAAATATTTAGAGGGCCAATTGGAAAGGGATTACCAACATTAGAAAAACATCGAAATTACAATGTATTGGCTGCAATGATAGATTTAATTGAGAATAATTATACTGATGACGTTTATATCGGTGATCCGCGAGTTTCACAAAGAACAATTAGTAAGATAGTTAACTATTTTACTAATCAAAGTATAGAAATAGATATTGAAAGTAGTTCGCATGAACTTGATAATATAGCATGGCATAATCGTGCTGACGTGGCTAGGGATGTTGTAAGGTTAGAAGAAAGTCGGATAAGAAATCAATTCACTATTGAACCAATAAATAATGAAGATGCTCGAACGAGAGGTACTATAACGCAAGATAATATGTTATATGGGAGATATACTGGAGAAATACAGATAGTGAAAAATAATTTACCAATTGATAAAAAAGTAAACCAAATTGGTACAGTTAAAAGGACAGACTTGGATTTAATTGACTATATAGGAGCAAAACAAAAAATAATATTTAATAATACAATTATAAAAGAGGGATAAAATATGGATATTACAAAATTAGTAACGGAAACTAGAAATGAACAAACTATGAATTTAGATGAGTTAAAATGTTCTGAAGTTGCAAGAATAATGAATGAAGCCGATATGACAGTTCCTAAAAGCGTAGAAAAAGAGTTATCGCAAATTAATGAAGCAGTTAGTAAAATTATTGAATCATTTAATAGTGGAGGCCGTTTAATTTATATGGGTGCAGGAACTAGTGGTAGATTAGGTGTCTTAGATGCTGCTGAATGTGTACCAACATTTGGAACAAATCCTAGCATGGTGCAAGGATTGATTGCTGGTGGTATGAAAGCAATGACTGTGGCAGTTGAAGGTGCCGAAGATTCAAACGAATTGGGTAAGTTGGATTTGGAAAATATTTGTTTAACAAAATTAGATACAGTAGTTGGAATTGCAGCAAGTGGTAGAACACCATATGTTATTGGGGGTCTTGACTACGCTAAACATCTTGGTGCGAACACAATAAGTCTGGCTTGCAATAAGGAATCAATTATTGGACGGCATGCTGATACGGCTATTGAGATTGAAGTGGGACCAGAGATATTGACTGGGTCTACTCGTTTAAAATCAGGAACGGCACAAAAATTAGTATTAAATATGTTGTCGACAATTTCGATGATTGGAATTGGAAAAATATATAAAAATTTAATGGTCGATGTTAGACCAACGAATGAAAAATTAGTTGAAAGATCAAAGCATATTATTATGGATGCAACTGGAGTAAGTTATGAACAAGCAAAATTAACATTTGAATTAGCTGAACATGATGTCAAACTTGCAATAGTTATGATTCTAACGGATAACGATTTGAATCAAGCTAAAGAAAAATTAAAGAAGGCTCATGGTTTTGTTAGGGAAGCAATCAAATAAAATATTTGGAGGGGTTAAATTATGGCAGACAAAAAAATCGAAAAAATTGCAAATGAAATTTATGATAATGTAGGGGGGCCAGACAATGTTGAAAAATTAATTCATTGTATGACTCGAGTTAGGATGACAATTAGGGATGAAGATAAAGTAGATATTGAAAAATTGAAAAATATCGATGGTGTCATGGGTGTTGTTGAAGATGATACTTTGCAAGTGGTAGTTGGACCTGGTACAGTCAACAAAGTTGCAGATGAAATGGTAAGACAAGTAGGGGTTAAATTAGGCGAACCTTTCCCTTTGAAGAACGTAGTACAATCAACTCAAATGACTGATAAAGAATTGGTTGAGAGCAAAGCTGCTAAAGTAAAAGCAGAACATAAAGCTAAACAAAAGCAAACGCCAATAAAAAAGGTGCTTAAAGCAATTTCAAATATCTTTGTTCCACTAATTCCTGTATTTGTTGGAGCAGGATTGATTGGTGGATTGGCTGCTGTCCTTGGAAATATGATGGTTGCAGGGGATTTAAGTTCGAGCTGGACAGATTTTATTGCAGTTTTAAATGTTATTAAAAATGGTGTTTTCAGTTATTTAGTTATCTATGTAGGGATAAATAGTGCCAGTGAATTTGGTGCCACTCCAGGACTTGGTGGTGTTATCGGCGCTGTCACTTTGCTGAGTGGGGTAACCCCTGAAGCACCTCTCCATAATATCTTTAACGGTCAGGCACTAAGTGCTGGACAGGGTGGAATTATTGGTGTTATTTTTGCAGTGTGGGTATTAGCTATTTTAGAAAAAAGATTGCATAAATGGATTCCGGATTCTTTAGATATTATTATAACACCGACAATATCATTATTTGTTATTGGAATGATGACAATTTTCTTAGTAATGCCAGTTGCTGGGGTTGTTTCGAATTCTTTAGTTACATCAATTAACTGGGTCTTAGAAGTTGGTGGTGCATTTTCTGGTTTTGTTTTAGGGACTTTTTTCTTACCAATGGTAATGTTAGGATTACATCAAATTTTAACACCTATTCATCTTGAAATGATTGCTAAGTCTGGATCAACATTATTATTGCCAATTTTAGCAATGGCAGGAGCTGGACAAGTAGGGGCAGCAATTGCATTATGGGTTCGTTGTCGTAAAAATAAAAAATTAACAAATTTAATTAAAGGCGCTCTACCAGTCGGATTTCTAGGAATTGGGGAACCATTAATTTATGGGGTTATACTACCTTTAGGACGACCAATGATTACTGCTTGTCTTGGTGGCGGAATCGGTGGAGCGGTGATTGGTGGGATTGGTCATATTGGATCTATTGCAATAGGACCTTCTGGGGTAGCATTGATACCTTTAATAAGTAATGGACACTGGATTGGGTATATTCTTGGATTGCTTGCGGCATATGCGGGCGGATTTATTTTAACATTCTTTTTTGGTATTCCAAAAGATGCTATGATTGAGACAGAAGCATAAGACATACCATAAAAAGAGGTAAGAAGTATGGGTAATTATTTGTACACAATACAAGCAAATATGGATAAATACACAAAGGTAGAGCGAAAAATAGCACGGTTTATTTTAGAGCACCCTCAGAAAGTAATAAGAATGAGTACACAGAGTATGGCAGAGGTGGTAGGTGTCAGCACTGCAGCAATAACGCGATTTGGAAAAAGTATTAGTGATACTGGTTTTCCAGGATTAAAATTAGAATTATCAGCAGAAATCCAAGATGATAAATCAATGCTCGAGGAAATTAATCCTAAAGATGATTTAGTGACGACACAACAAAAATTAACCATGCGGATACAACATACGATTGAGGAATCAAATAAAACATTAGATGAGGAAGTCGTTAATGCTGCGAAGGTTATTGCAGAGTCAAAAATAATCTATGCGTATGGAATTGGAGCATCAGAAATTGTAGCTAAAGATTTCCAACAAAAATTTATTCGAGTTGGTAAGTCTGTTATAGAAACACTTGATACACATCTAATTGCCGTTGGATTATCGCAACTAAAAGAAGGAACAACTTTATTCTTGATATCAAATTCAGGGGAAAATACGGATGCAATTAAGTTAGCAAATCTTGCAAATCGACAAAAAATAAAAGTTATCGTTTTAACACATAATAAAAAAAGTACATTGGCCAAATTAGCTAATATTATTTTAGAACATGACGATAGTGAAGAAAATAAAAAATTCAGAAGTGCAGCGACTACTTCTTTAATTGCTCAATTATATGCAGTCGATCTTGTGTATTATTCTTTTGTATCAATTCATTTTGATGATAATGTTACAAGATTGACAGATTCAAGGGATGTCGTAAAGAAATATTTCACCAAAAGCAAACCTAAATTCTAAAAACACTATCTTTTATAATATTAATTTGTTACAATCAAACTATAAATTCGATGATAAAAGCTAGTAAACTAATTAATTTTAAAGCAAGTCTAGGTTGATGGAAGCTAGATAAAAGCGTTAGTTGAATCGTACTTTTTAGAAATAACTGAATATTTTGAGTGGATATTAATCAATTAGAGTGGTACCGCGGGAATTCTCGTCTCTTACATAATTATTTGTAAGGGGCTTTTTTTATACAATTTTAGGAGGAATGGATAATGAATTATAAACAACAAGTTGCACAAGCATTGGTTGCTATCGTTGATGGAAACCTTACTGAAGAAGAAATTATTGCCAAAATTGAAATACCAAAAAGTTCTGATATGGGGGATTATGCATTTCCAGCTTTTGCATTAGCTAAAGCATTTAGAAAAGCACCTCAGATGATTGCTAAAGACTTAGTAGAGAAAATTGATCAAAGTCAATTTGAGTCAGTTGCTGCAGTTGGGCCATATGTTAACTTTTTCTTGAATAAGGCTGCATTTAGTCAAGATATTATTGAACAAGTGCTTTCAAATGGCAGTGAGTATGGCGCATCTGATATTGGTCATGATGGTAACGTACCAATTGATATGTCATCACCCAATATTGCTAAACCTATTTCAATGGGACATTTACGTTCAACTGTGATTGGTAATTCAATTGCAAACATCTTGGCTAAAATTAATTATAATCCAATTAAAATTAATCATTTAGGCGATTGGGGAACTCAATTTGGTAAGTTAATTACTGCTTATAAATTATGGGGTAGTGAAGCAGAAGTTAAAGCTGATCCTATCAATAAATTACTTGAATACTACGTTCGTTTCCATAAAGAAGCAGAAGAAAATCCAGAGTTAGATGTTGCAGCTCGTGCATGGTTTAAAAAGCTCGAGGATGGCGATGAAGAAGCAATCGAACTTTGGACTTGGTTCCGTGCAGAATCATTATCAGCTTTCAATAAAATTTATGATATGCTGGGTGTCCAATTTGATTCATTTAAAGGGGAAGCCTTTTATAATGATAAAATGGGCGAAGTTGTGACAATGTTAAAAGATAAAAATTTGTTAAAAGAAAGCCAAGGCGCAGAAATTGTTGATCTTGAAAAATACGATTTAAACCCTGCCTTGATTCAAAAAACAGATGGGGCAACTTTATATATTACTCGTGATTTAGCTGCTGCTATTTACCGTAAACGGACGTATAATTTTGTACAGTCATTGTATGTTGTCGGAAATGAACAAGCTAACCATTTTAGACAATTAAAGGCTGTGTTAAAGGAAATGGGTAATGATTGGTCAGATGATATGCACCACATTCCATTTGGCTTAATCACACAAGGTGGTAAGAAATTATCGACTCGTTCAGGACGTGTTATTTTACTTGAAGAAGTTTTAGATGATGCTACAAGCCTTGCTAAAAAACAAATTCAAGATAAAAATCCTGACCTACCAAATGCTGAACAAGTTGCTAAAGATGTTGGTGTTGGGGCTGTTATTTTCCATGATTTAAAGAATGAACGTATGAATAATTTTGATTTTGTTTTAGAAGAAGTTGTTCGTTTTGAAGGTGAAACAGGTCCCTATGTCCAATATTCAAATGCTAGAGCACAAAGTATTATTCGTAAAGCGGGTGATGTTTCAATTAGTGAAAGTAACAATGAACTTTCTGATCCTGCTGCATGGGATACAATTAAGTTACTTGGTGACTTCCCTAAAATAATTAAACGTGCAGCTAAAGAATATGAACCATCAGTAATTGCTAAATACGCTATTCATTTATCAAGAGCATTTAATAAATACTATGCAAATTCAAAGATATTAGTTGAAGATGATCAAAAATTAGCTCGTTTAGCACTCGTTCAAAGTGTGAGCGTCGTTTTAACAGAATCATTAAGATTATTAGGCGTAAATGCACCAAAAGAAATGTAATTAATAAAAAAGTTGACTTAATTGTTAACTTTTTTATTTTATCTAAATATTGTTAGATGTACTTTTTAACGATGATTGTGCGTTTGAACACAAAATGGATGTGCGAATACGACCAGTTTATTTTTATCATTTTGGTACTGTTAGATTAATGATTTAGAGCTATCAGTGAATCAAAAAAATAAACCAGGGTCTCCAAAATCCGAAAAAATAAATCGACATTCTATATTTAATCTGATAGTGTTGATAGTTATATATCATAAATATAGGTATTAAGGGAGTAAAGGGATGATTACAGAAAAAGAAAGACAAAGGTATCGATCAGAATTTTCTGACCATGAGTTGTTTGGTTGTTTAAGTGAGGATGAACAAGGAGCTTGTTTTGAACAAATTACATTTAAAAGATTTCTAAAAGGAAATACTATTTTTGATATGAATGATAAACGTGATTTTATTTATGTTGTCTTGGATGGATTAGTTAAAATTGAACGTGGTGATCGAGCTGGTATTTTTCAAAATTATATGTATGTTACATCGAAACAAATATTTCCAATTGGTGGAATGTTACAGAGTGAATATTATACTGTTTCAAGTCGTGCTGCTACACTAGCGACGGTCGCTAAGATTCCTGTTGAACTTATTGAGAATTTAATCAAAACACATTATGAAGTTTCTGCGTACTTATTTGGGCAAATTGATAATATTTTAAATTGTTCAGAAGTGTTAAGGTTAAGAACCGTATGTAGTAATACAACAACCCGGATAACACAAGTGTTACAGTATTTAAGTGAGAATCTAGCCGATAAACATGGTGAGAATAGTCTGCGAATCCCATATGTGATTACACATGAAGATATTGCGACGATTAGTGGAACGCGGCGTGAAACCGTTGGACGAGTTATTCAGAAATTAGTGTTAGATGGTTATATTATTAGAGATTCAGGTATGCTTATATTTGAATCAAAATTCAATAAAATGAATAAAATCGTCCTAAATTAAGCGTATTATTTCAGTATTCATATTTCTTTTGCTATACTAAGAATAAATACTCATTCAAAGAGGGATTCTTATGAAGAAAGAGATACGTCAAGCTAAAATTGAACAGTTAATTAATAAAAAAGTAATTGCAACGCAGGATGATTTGATTTCAGAATTGGAACATGTGAATATTAAGGCGACTCAAGCGACTATTTCTAGAGATATTCGTGAAATGAAAATTGTTAAAGCTCAAGATGAACAAGGTGATTTGAGATACGCAATTTTTAAGTCAGGTAATTTAAGTGAAGAAGTTCATTTATTTGAAATTATTTTTGAAGTCGTTACTAATATTACTAAAATCCAATTTATGAATGTTGTTAAAACGATTCCAAGTAACGGTAATTTACTGGCAGCAATTATCGATGATTTTGGCTTCCCGGATATTGTTGGAACTGTTGCGGGACATGATACAATTATGATTATTAGTTCAGATGAGCAGGCCGCACAACGTGTCTATGATATTTTTACTGAACACGCAAATCCAGATAATTTAATTTAAAATACTGTGAGACTAAGGAGTAGATAACATCTACATTTCTTAGTCTTTTTTTAAATATTTAAAAATATCATAATAAAAAGGCTAATTTACTTTTTATAATATTGCTATGGTAAAATAATAAATGATATTAAGATTAAATATGGGGACAACTAATGAAAAATGAAAATAAAAGAACTAAAAATGAAAATTGGTTTGTAATACATCTAATTCAATTTAAAAATTGGTTTCGACAGGGATGGAAATTTGTGCATGGTTGGAAATGGTTGACTATTTTTATTTTAGCAATTATTTTAGGTTCGAGTGCGTATTTAACTTATGTAGCCAAAACAACAAATGTTAGTGGGTTAAAAGCTGCTTTACAACAATCAACTGAGGTTTTTGATAAAGATGGCGATAAAGCAGGATCGTTATACTCTCAAAAGGGTACTTACGTTTCATTAAATAAGATTTCACCCAATATTCAAAATGCTGTACTGTCATCAGAAGATCGTAATTTTTATCATGAATATGGATTTTCAATCAAAGGGATGGCACGTTCTGTGGTTTCATTGGTTAAAAATCGATTAACTGGAAGTAGTGCAATTAGTGGTGGCGGAAGTACTATAACGCAACAACTTGTTAAAAATGCATTCTTGTCACAGGAGCAAACTTATAGTCGTAAGGCTAAAGAAATATTTATTTCAATTGAAACGGAAAAAGTATATTCAAAAAAAGACATTCTAACGATGTACTTAAATAATGCATATTTTGGTAATGGCGTTTGGGGTGTTCAAGATGCCTCTAAAAAATATTTTGGAAAAAGTGCTTCAGATTTAACTGTTAGTGAGGCTGCAGTTATTGCGGGTATGTTAACATCGCCAGGGGCATATAATCCGATAGATCATCCTGTTGCAGCTAAACAAAGGCGTAATGTTGTTCTGAATGTTATGTATGAAAATAAAAAAATCTCTAGTGCAGAATTATCAAGTGCTAAGCAGACGGGTATTACATTAAATGATACGTACGATTATCAATCAGGTTATAAATATCCTTATTATTTTGATGCCGTTATTAGTGAAGCAATTAAAAATTATGGGTTAACTGAATCAGATATTATGAATCGTGGTTATAAAATTTATACGGCGATGGATCAGACCCATCAAGAAGCTATGCAAACATCATTTGATAACTCTACCTTGTTCCCTTTGGATGCTGATGATGGGACAAAAGCTCAGGGTGGATCAATTGCTATTAATTCAACGAATGGTGGTGTGACAGCAGTTGTTGGTGGACGAGGTAAACACGTTTTTAGGGGATATAATCGAGCGACTCAGATTAACCGCCAACCGGGGTCAACACTAAAACCAATTGCCGTATATATGCCTGCTTTAGAAGATGGCTATTTTTATGATTCTGAATTAAAAGATAAAAAACAATCATATGGATCAAATAATTATTCACCAAATAATTACGACAATCAATATGCAGGTAAAATACCAATGTATAAGGCATTGGCACTTAGTAAAAATGCGCCAGCTGTGTGGTTGTTAAATAAAATTGGTGTTGATAAAGGATACGATGCTGTTAAAAAATTTGGTATACCGGTTAAAAGTTCGGACAAAAACTTAGATTTAGCTTTGGGTGGTTTAACTACTGGTGTCTCACCCTACGAAATGGCTAGTGCATATACTGCGTTTGCTAATGGTGGTATTCAAAAAAAGGCTCATTTTATTACTAAAATTGTTGATGCTTCTGGTAAAACGATTGTTAATAATTCAGACAATAGTGAAACTAAAGTTATGAGTAGTAAGGTAGCTAAATCGATGACAAGTATGATGATGGGTGTCTTTGAAACTGGAGGAACTGGCGAACTTGCTGTCCCAGCTGGATATACAGTTGCTGGTAAAACGGGAAGTACAGAGGCTAAAAAAGGTTCTACAGATGGGACGAAAGATCAGTGGGTTATTGGATATACACCAGACATTACTGTCGCAACATGGGTTGGTTTTGATCAAACTGATGATACTCATTACCTAAGAAATTCAAGTGGGGATATCGTTGATTCCTTATTTAAAAGCGAAATGTCAGGTATATTACCTAATACTGCTCAGACAAGCTTCTCAACGAAATCTGCTACTACTTTAGCAAATAATACCGGTTCAAATGATAGTGGAGATGGTATTTTAGAATCAGTAGAAAAGCAAACAGATGAAATAAAAAATAAATTATCTGATTCTGCTAAAAAAGCCCAAAAATGGCTCAGTGATAGTATTAATGGGATGTTTGGAAATTAGAACAAATCAATGCAAATTATGGATAAAAATGATACACTAATTAAGTTAATATAAATTATTATTGGAGGAATCAGAAATGGTTGTTAATATTTATGATACAGCGAACCAAATGAGTCAAGATCTTAGTCAAACGGAAGAATATAAGGCTTTGAAATCAGCTTATACAAAAATGCAAGAAGATGAAATTGCATATAAATTATTTAAAGAATTTCAAACAATTCAAATGTCTTTGCAACAAAAACAAATGAATGGTGAAGAAATGACAGACGAAGAACTTGAAAATGCTCATAATCTTTCAGAAAAAATCGGTGATTTTGATACAATCAAAGATTTAATGGTTAAAGAACAAGTTTTAAGTGAAATTATGAATGAAGTTAATTCAATTATCACAAAACCAATACAAGATTTATATCATAATTAATTCGAATAAAAATCCTGGAAGCAAAGCAATTATGTTTTGTACCAGGTTTTTTTTTATAAAGGAGTGGGAAGATGAAATTTATTCATGCAGCTGATTTACATTTAGATAGTCCTTTTGGAGGATTAAAAAATGTACCAAGTCAGTTAATGGATTCGATTTATCAGTCAACATTTAAAGCTTTGAGTAATCTCGTAGATACGGCTATTGAAGAATCAGTAGACTTTGTTTGTTTAGTTGGGGATTTATATGATTCATCTGAGATGAGTATTATGGCACAAACAACGTTAATTAGTCAGTGTGAACGACTGCAAAAGGCCGGAATAAATGTTTATTTGAGTTTTGGTAACCATGATTTTTCTGATAATGCTCAAGATCATTTAACTTTTCCATCAAATGTAACTTTATTTACAAGTGAAGTTGAAACAGTGACGCACATTTTAAAAAATGGCGATGAAGTTCGATTAACTGGGTTTAGTTATGCACATAGATGGGAACCATCAAAAATCGTTGATTATCCTGTTCGTGGTGATGAGAAATGGCATATTGGGCTTATCCATGGGGCAAATGAGGGTATAAATTCAATATCAGATGAAAGTTATGCACCATTTACTGTTAAAGAATTATTACAGAAAAATTATGATTATTGGGGATTGGGTCATATTCATGTAAGACAGATTTTGAATGAACAACCCCCAGTTATCTATCCTGGAAATACACAAGGTCGGCACCGTAAAGAATCAGGCGATAAAGGGTTTTATCTAGTGAATAGTGATGGAAATAAGTTGGTTCCCAAATTTATAACGTCATCTACAATTGATTGGGAAACAGTTAATATTTCAATGGCAAAAATTGATTCACTATCAGATGCTATTGATAAGATTGACGCTGAATGCCAACTTTTTTCTAAAGATAAATCATATTTAATAGTGATACAAATCACAGATTTAGATAATTTTAGTGATAGCCTAGTAAATCGCATTCAAAATGGTGATTTATTAACTGCTTGGATTCAAAAACATATGCCAGATAATTACTATTGGATTGTTAAAATTAAAACGGTGATTAATAAAAAGGTAGCTTTTGAATCAATTGATCAACAATACTGGGAAGAAAGCGCAAAACGTGTTTTTACTGATGATGGAATGACTGAACTCGCTGATAAATTATTACAAATTCCGGAACTTAATACGTACTTATTAGAAACGGGACATTTAGTAGAATTACAAGAAAATTCAAAAACATTGCTTCATGAAAATCAAGCGATAGAGGGTCATATAGATGAAAATAACTAAAGTTAAAATTTACGGATTTGGGAAGTGGCATGATAAAACGTTTGATTTTAATCAAACGAATCAGGTTATTTTTGGTCTGAATGAAGCAGGTAAATCGACGTTAACAGCATTCGTATTGAGTATGTTATTTGGATTTGCAAATGCGAAAAAGAAGTACCAACAATATCTGCCTAAAGACTCATCCACATATGGTGGAGAGTTGGAATTATTAATTGGTAACGATGCTTATCGACTAACTCGTACACAAGGTAAATCTGGTGGCAAGGTATCTATTGTTAAAAGTGATGATGGGATGAAAGTAGCTAGTAGTAAGCTGCATGAATGGCTAAATCCAGTCGATGAAAATTTATACAATCAAGTATTTTCATTTAATCAGCAGGCGTTAAACCAAGTATTTAATTTAACGAATGAAGATTTAAATGAGTATCTAACGACGATGGGAGCAGTTGGTAGTCAAGAATGGTTAGAATTAACTAAAAAAATTCAAAAAGATGCCGATCACGTCTATAAGCCAGCAGGTCGTGTAACTGAGTTAAATAAGGAAATTGCGTTATACAATGATTTAGTTAATAAAATAAATATTGCCAAACAGAAATTTCCGGAATATGTTGAGACACAAAAAAAGTTAGATCAAAATAGGGAACAAATTAAAGGGCTACAAACAACACAATATAATCTAACCAAAGATTACCAACGCTACGAACAATTAAAGCAAAATTGGTCAATATATGAACAATCTAATGAGTTGACGGATAAGCTAAAACAAACTGATGAAGATGCTATGATTTCTGTTGATAATTATCAAAAAATACAAAATTTACTAGAGAAACAAAAGATAAATAATGAAAGGTTAAAATCGATTAATCAGAGTGTAGTTGATGAAAAAGAAAATTTAGCAGCATTAAATTTAATAAATTTTTATGAAAACAATAAAGTTGATTTTGATATATTATTTGAACAATTAGCTGATAATCAACAATATTTAGATAAAGTTGTATTAGAACAGACGAGTTTAAACCAACTATTAACAGAACAAGAACGGTTAATGATGCAATATCAAAATATCAACGGAAAAGTTCCAATAGCGTTTGATCCTGATGATTTTAAAAATATTGTCACATTAATTAAATCTGAAGAGAGCAATAAACGAATACTTCAAGAAATTGAACAAAAGCAATTGACGAAAAAACAAGATATTTTAGATTTAAATCAATCAATTGATCAAAAAAATCAAGTACAAAAAAGTAAATGGTCTACACAACAAAGTATCTTAGTAGGGGTAAGTGTTATACTATTTGTACTAAGTATGATCTTACCAATGCCGTTTAAAATAATGGGATTGATACTAGATATTATGATAGTTGTATATACCATAATTGTATTTAAGCAGTCTAATTCTAAGGATAAATCAAGTAGTGATGCTCTGATGCAAATACAAAATAAAAGACAAATGATTACTGCAGAAATTGATGAAAATCAATTGAAGATAGGTGAACTGGACGAACAATTGAGACAAACTGATACTGAATTAACGGATTATCAAATTCAATACGTTTTAGATGATTTTCCAAAGAATCAGTGGTTCTCAATTCAAAATGACTTAAGTCGAATACAGTCTATAACAGATCAAATTAGTCAAAAATCAGCAGAAATTAAAACGTTAACTGACAAGATAAAAAATTATTTGAATCAGACAGATTTTGCTGATAGTTTTCTAGCACTAAATAAAAGTGATATGGCAGATAGTTTAGCTAGAATTAGAGGCTTTAATGATAAATTACAACCTTTAATTGCTGAATCACAATCAATAAAAAATAAAATGGGCTATTTAAATGAACAACAAAAGCATGAAGATAATGTGACTGCTGATATTTCTAATCAAATTAATGAAATATTAACGCAATATCATTTAACGTCAATTGAGCAATTTGAAAAAAATTACGATTTACAAAAGCAATTTGTTCAAGACAAATCTAAATTGGATACAATTAATGAGCAGCTTCCTGTGGAGGTTAGAAAAAATCTTGCTAGATTTGAAACGAAAGAAAGTTTAGATGAACAATTAGATGAGCTTACAGAACAATTGAAACAATT
Organism: Dellaglioa sp. CoH-55-MRSF-6; assembly: GCF_056782215.1. Next base: position 316,282 of record NZ_JBXAYJ010000002.1, on the reverse strand, counting down.
GCAAAATAGTATAATGAACATTAATCAGGAGATTATTGATCAACAGACGTTATTACGGACTTTGAAGGCAGAAGGGAATTATACAGAACTTCGACAAGAGTTGGCTGAAAAAGTTACAATTTTAAGTGAATTAGCTGATAAATGGTTAACTCAAAAGTTAACTATTAATTGGATTAACGAGGCATTAAAAGACTCTTCTGGGGTTAGAATGCCACAAATGTTGCAATTAGCAAATCATTATTTTGAACTATTAACATTAGGCCATTTTACACAAATAAATAATATATCAGGATTATTAACCGTCGTTTCTTCTGATATGGTATCATTTGAAGTGGGAGAATTGTCACAAGGAACAGCAGAGCAGCTATATATCGCACTTAGATTTGCTTTAATCATGACAATTAATAAATCAATCGAATTACCATTAATTATTGATGATGGGTTTGTTAATTTTGATAAAAACAGAAAAAATGCCGTTTTAAAACTAATACGAGAAATAAGTAAAAAAGTTCAAATTATTTATTTAACGGCAGATGATTCAGGATTAACTGGATTTGATAACGATAAAATAATTAAGTTATAGGAGGATGGACATGGCACAAGAGAAAAAAATATTTGAATATAAAGTTGACGAAAACGTAGCATTATTTGTTTTAATTAAGAGTGCAGAAGTTAGAAATACAAAGAATAATAAGCAATTTATTGCATTTAATTTTGAAGATAGTTCAGGCCAAATTAGCGCTAAGCTTTGGGATGCAACGCCAGAGGCAATTGAACAATTTCAAACGGGTAAAGTTGCCTTTATAAAAGGAAAACGTGAAGTTTACCAAAATAATCCACAGATGAAAATCTATCATATTAGATTGACTGAAGAGGGTGAACCTAATGATCCGAGTCAATTTGTCGTTAGTGCACCAATGAAAAAAGATGAGATGGAAGAAGAATTTAATAAAGCTATTTTTGAAATTACAAACCCAAATTGGAATCGAATTGTAAGATATCTCATTGCCGAAAAACATGATGATTTTTTCAGTTATCCCGCTGCAAAGAAAAATCATCACGCATTTTCTGGTGGGTTAGCCTACCATACACTTTCAATGTTGCGATTAGCTAAATCAATTGTTGCCGAATATGGTGATGTGATTAATGCACCATTACTTTACGCAGGTGTGATTTTACATGATTTAGGAAAAACAATCGAATTATCAGGTTCTGTGGCAACAACTTATACATTAGCTGGAAATTTAATTGGGCATATTGTATTAATTGATGAAGAAATTGTTAAAGCAGCAGGTGAATTAAAAATTGATCTTCAGACAGAAGACATGATTTTATTACGTCACGTTGTTCTTGCGCATCATGGGTTACTAGAGTATGGTTCACCAGTGCAACCTCATTTAATTGAAGCAGATGTTTTACATCAAATTGATAATATTGATGCATCAATTCAAATGTTGAAAGGGTCATTGGCTCATACAGAAGAGGGCGAATTTTCTGAACGTATATTTGGTATGGATGGTCGAAATTTCTATAAACCACATGCTGACAGTAATGTAACAAATAATTAAATTGAAAAATATCTCAATGGATAAATTCCATTGAGATATTTTTTTCGAAAAAAAAACACCAGATATAATCTGATGTTTTGATGTATTTATTTTGAAGATGAAGAAGATGATGATAAGTAGCTTGAAAGAACATCTTTCAAGTCATCATCTTTGATTGATACGTTACCTTTTTTAAGAACTTTACCAACAATTTTTTGTAATTTAGTTGAGTCAGCCATAGTTTCAGTAACAATTTGTTCTTTTAAGTCAGAAATGTGATCGGCTTTTTTACCTTTACCAGCATTTTTAACACTCAAGATTACATCATAACCTGCTGTTGTTTTAACAGGTGTAGTTGTATATTTACCTTGTTTTAAATCAAATGCAGCTTTTTTAAATTCTGCTGTTAGTGTTGTATCTGTATTGTTAAATGCAGCTAAAGTACCACCAGTACTTGCAGAAGTTGTATCTGTTGATTTTGATTTAGCTAATGCAGTAAATTTGTCAGTTAACTTTTTAGCAGTCTTTTGTTCATCAAGTTGTTTGATGATTTTTTCTGCATCTGATTTTGAAGCAACTTGAATACGTTGAACTGTAATAGTTGGTTGGTATTCTTCCCATTGCTTATCTACAGCTGTAGAACTTAAATCACTGTAATGTTTAACAGCAGCTTTTAAAAGTAAGTTAGAACGTAATTCTGCTTTAAAACTAGTCTTTGTCATACTGTTTTGTGATAAGACAGATGAGAAACTTGAACCATATTTAGCTTTATAAGTATCGTATTGTTTTGTGACTTCTTTATCAGAAACATCATCACCATATTGTTTTTCCAATACTTTGTTCAAAATCATTTGTTGTAAAATTGATGTACCACTTGAAGTTTTCTTCAAACTATCGTAGTAAGCACTTTCTGTAACCTTACCACCTGAAGTAGTTGCAACTGTTGAGCTCCCACAACCCGCTAATGTAAATGTTAATAGTACGCCGGCTAAAGCAACAAGCCATTTTTTCATAACCTAACACATCCTATTTCTTAAATTTTTTGTCTTCTCAATGAAAGACTAATACGTTTAATATAACATAATTATCATATAATGAAAGTAAATGACCGAAAATTCACAAAAAAATCAAACTTTTAAAAGCCTAATTCATTGATACTTTTCTAATTTTTTATTAATTTTATTGATATTTGGCTCGATCTCATAAGTAAACTTTTCTATACGATTGCTAATGGAATCGACGATGGGTAATGTTTCTTCGATAATCGTATTCAGATGATCTGTAGCATACTGCAATTTTTTTGATGAATTAGTTACGCGATTGATATCATTTTGATAGTCAGAAAAATCTGCTTTTAACTGAACTTTTTTATCTGCAACAAAAGTAATAAGTTCATCTCTATGGTTATAGGCATAGTATGCTGACCCACCAATAATTGATAACAAACTAATTCGTTTAAGTGTTTTTGACATTATTTTTCTCCAATCTTATTCTTGATTGACATCATAATTGATTCAAGTTGCTCGGATGTGTACTTCTTGGAATTATCCTTGAATGACATTTTAAAAGTATCTTTTGTTGAGTATCTAGGAATTAAATGAAAATGTGAGTGAAAAACAGATTGGTAAGCTAGTTCACCGTTATTATTGACGATATTCATCCCTTGAATATCTGGATTGCTTACTTTAATTGCGGAAGCAATCATTGGAATTTTAGAAAAAACTTTACTAGCGAGTGCTTGGTCATATTCAAAAATATTAGCAACATGTTTTTTTGGAATAACAAGTGTATGGCCTGGGGTTGTTTGTGAGATATCAAGAAATGCTTTAATGTCTTCATCTTCGTATACGGTGAAACTAGGAATATCATTGGCAATTATTTTACAAAAAATACAGTCAGTCATATGTTTGCCTTCTTTCAAAGTTAGTTAATACTTTTATTATACATCATGAATGATAATTCACCATAATATGATATAATTAAAGGCATAAATAAATTGTAAATGGGGAATTAGAAAATGACATTAGAAGTTAAAAATTTAGTGGGTGGTTACTCTCAAATACCAGTTTTAAAAGATATTTCTTTTGAAGTTAAACCTGGAAATGTCGTTGGCTTAATTGGTTTAAATGGTGCAGGTAAATCGACTACAATCAATCATATAATTGGGTTATTAACCCCGCAAAAAGGAACTATTAAATTAAATGGCGTAACCTTAAGGGAAGATAGCCAGGCTTATAAATCACATTTAGCATATATTCCTGAAACGCCTATTCTTTATGAAGAATTAACATTAAAAGAACACATTGAACTCTCAATGATGGCTTATGGATTGAATGAAACTAAGGCATGGAAAAAAGCTAATGAATTACTTAAAATATTTAGACTTGATAACAAGTTAGAATGGTTTCCCGCTAACTTTTCAAAAGGGATGAAACAAAAAGTTATGATTGTCTGTGCTTTTTTAACAGAATCTGATTTTTATGTTATTGATGAGCCATTTCTCGGGCTAGACCCCTTAGCAATTAACGATTTATTAGAGTTAATTGTTGCTGAAAAGAAGCGTGGCGCAAGTGTCTTAATGTCAACTCACGTTTTAGCCACAGCTGAAAAGTATTGCGATTGGTTCATTTTACTGAATAAAGGTGAAATTAAAACACAAGGAACAATGGTTGAATTAAGACAAGCCTATAAGAATCCAGATGCTTCCTTAGATGAAATTTATCTTGGTTTAACTAAGGAAGAGGTAACAAAATGAAAGACTTATGGACAACACGTTTAAAAAGTCATCAGTTATTATTATTAAAATATTTACGATATGTTTTGAATGATCATTTTGTTGTTGCAATTATGTTTTTTGTTGGTGGACTTGGTTTGGCTTATTCAAATGGGCTAAAGGTGATGCCTGTTAATTTAGTTTGGTATCGGCCTGCATTAGTGATTGGATTACTGGTGATTTTACAAATCGGCCGTTTAAGTACGTTATTAAAAGAAGCGGATATTGTTTTTCTTTTACCACAGGAACATGCATTAATTAGTTATTTAAAAAAGGCAAAACGCTATTCAACAGTTATGGCCAGCTTAATGCAAGTTGGATTTATTGTGTTACTTATCCCAGTTATGATGATTGGAATGAAAATCTCAGTAATCAATATTATTTTCTTGATTTTAACGCAACTATGCTTGAAAAATAATTGGTTAGTCATTTCATTACTTGAAAAATATCAAAATAACCGGTTTAGTTGGGGAAGTATCAAATTAGTTAATATTTTATTGCCTATTTTGATTTATATCCTTGGATTATATGGTACGTTTATTCTGAGTTTTATCGTTGCTATTTTAAGTAGCTTTGTTTTAAATCAGCTAGCTGCAAAAGGATTTAAGGAAATCTTTGATTGGAAAAAAGCAATCAGTTTTGAAGAAAATAGAATGTTAGGGATTTACCGTTTCTTTAATTTATTTACTGATGTACCAATGGTTAGAGGGAATGTTAAGAGAAGAGTGTACCTTGATTTCATTTTAAATCATATTAAAAAAGATGACGCAAATGTTTATACATTTTTATATGCAAGGGGATTTATTCGCGGAACTGAATTTAGTGGCTTATTTATTAGATTAACTCTAATTGGAGCGCTAATTATTGCATTTATTTCAAATGGTTGGCTAGCACTCGCATTTTTAATCTTATTTATTTATCTGATTGGTTTTCAATTGTTACCTTTTGCAAAACATTACGATAATATTATTTTTACTAGACTATATCCAAAAGGAAAAGAGTATCAAATTAAGAATTTCAAAAAGTTTACATTAACAATTATAAGTGTAAGTGCAGTACTTTTTAATATCGCAATCTATATTGGTACAGGACAATTTTTAATGATGGGTTATGGTGTTTTGGTGAGTTTAGTGGAAATAATGCTGTTTACTAATGTTTACTTAGTTACCAGAGTTAAAAAAATCCTTGACGTATAATAGGGATGTTTGTAAGATGAAACTATAGCATCAGAGCTTAGTCGGGAAAAAGAGGTAATAATAGTATGGATTTTAATTTAGATCCCGGTTGGCAATTGTTACCAATTGGTGGAGATACAGGCACTGCATACATGGGTACACGTGCACAAGAAAAGGTGTTTTTGAAACAAAATATGTCACCTTTTTTAGCTGCGCTCTCAGTTGCTGGTATTACACCAAAATTAATTTGGACTAAGCGAATCTCAAGTGGGGATACAATAACTGCACAAGAGTGGCTAAATGGACGAAACCTTCATTCTGATGAAATGGATCAAAAAATGGTTCCTGAATTATTATCTAAAATTCATCGCTCAAAGCAATTAAAAAATATGTTGAGACAGGTTGGTGGAGAAGTTATCACACCTAGTGGCTTATTAGCTAATTATTTTGACGATTTGAGTGATGATTTAAAGCAGCACCCCTTGCTATCAAAAATGTTTCAGCAATTAAATGAACATCAACCTGAACTATCAACGGATAAGTATACAGTTTGTCATGGTGATTTGAATCATCGAAATTGGTTACAGTCTGATACTAATCAATTATATTTAGTTGATTGGGAGTCAGCAAAAATTGCTGATCCTGCTATGGATTTGAGCTTAGTTATGTCTGAATACATTCCAGATACACAATGGAGTAGTTGGCTGAGTGGTTATCATGAGTCATTGGAGAATAACGATTTATTAAACAGAATAAACTGGTACATTATAATAGCAAAATTACAACGAATAAAAAAAGCACATCAATTAAGTCGATTTCATGAAATGAATCAGGCAATAATAGAATTACAAAAATATAATATAAAAATGGATTAAAAAGTAAGTGGGGCTAAAACGATTAATACGTTCTAGCCCCACTTACTTTATCAAATGAAATGAGGATATATAAGTTGAGATTAAGAAATAAAGCATGGGCTGAACCGTTAATTGCAGAACATCCGGAACTACTTGTAACATCACCTAATCAGTTTAAGGGTAAATGGCAATCAAGATTTGAGAAAAAACAACCACTTTTTATTGAAATAGGTATGGGTAAGGGTGGATTTATTATGGGAATGGCTAGAAAATTTCCGGAATATAATTTTATCGGAATTGAATTGCAAACGACAATTGCAGCAATTACGTTGAAGAAACAAGTTGAAGCACAAATTCCAAATTTACAATTAATTTTAGGTAACGGTGATTCGGTAACTGAATTTTTTGATGATAATGAAGTTGATGGCATTTATTTGAATTTTTCAGATCCTTGGCCTAAAACAAGACAAGCCAAACGTCGACTTACTCATGGCAGTTTCTTAAAAGGCTATGAAAAAGTTATGAAAAATGATGGTCATCTTGAATTTAAGACAGATAATCGTGGCTTGTTTGAATACTCATTAGTTAGTTTAAATGAGTATGGAATGGGTTATGATCAAGTTTGGCTTGATTTACATGCAAGCGTTGAAGCTGAAGATAATGTCATGACTGAATATGAAGAAAAATTTAGTAAAAAGGGACAGCCTATCTATAAGTTAGAAGCACATTTTAATACGTCTAAAAATCTGGAATAAAAATTCCAGATTTTTTTTGTAAAAACGCCGTTACATAGTAACTAAGCTACATTCATGGATTCTTTTATGGTACTATTATATAATATAAAGTAAGAAATATTAAGCTAAGTGAGTAGACAAAATTGGGACTAATTCGTCCAATAAAATGAAAAGGGGCTCTCTAATATGAATGATAAAACGTTTAATTTAGTTAAAACAATGACTGAACTTCAGGCAACAAGTGGATTTGAAAATAACGTACGTGATGTAATGCGCGAAAAAATGACACCAAATGTTGATGAGGTTGTTCAGGATGGTTTGGGTGGGATTTTTGGTATCCGTAAAAATGCAGATATAAATGCACCTAAAATTATGACCGCTGCTCATATGGACGAAGTTGGATTCATGCTTGCCGCAATTAATGACAATGGGTTATTTTCAGTTCGCCCACTTGGTGGATGGAATCCATTTGTTGTTTCTTCACAACGATTCACACTAACAACACGATCAGGTCAAACGTACCCAATAATTTCTTCTTCAGTATCACCTCATTTATTGCGTGGTGATAATCATCAAAATGCAACACCACAAATTAATGATATTTTATTTGATGGTGGATTTGAATCTGCAAGTGAAGCAAAAGAGTTTGGTATTGCACCAGGAGATTATATTGTTCCGGATGTTGAAACAATTAAAACAGCTAATGGTAAAAATATTATTAGTAAGGCATGGGATAACCGTTACGGTTGTACTGCAGTACTGGAAACACTTGAAAAATTAAAAGACGTAACATTACCAAATACTTTATTCGCTGGTGCTAATGTTCAAGAAGAAGTTGGACTACGAGGCACGCCAGGTGCAGTAAATATGCTGAAACCTGATTTATTTTTTGCTGTCGACTGTTCAGCAGCAAATGATATTGAAACAACAAAGGGAACATTTGGACATCTTGGTGAAGGAACGTTGATCAGAATTTATGATCCAAGATTAGTAACGCTTCCTAGATTAAAAGAATTTTTATTGGATACTGCTTCGGATAACAATATTCCTTATCAGTACTTTGTTTCTCAAGGTGGTACTGATGCTGGCGCAGCTCAAACAGCAAATAATGGTATTCCAAGTTCTGTTATTGGCGTTTGTGCACGTTATATTCATACGCATCAAACAATGTTCTCAATCAGAGACTATGAAGCAGCAAAAGAATTACTTGAAAAAACAATTTTAGGATTGGACCGTTCAACTGTCGATACAATCATTAAGGGGTAGTTAGATTGGAAAAATTAAAAGTTTTAGAAAAAGATAAATTAAATGAATTATTATTGAATGGTAAATCATTGTTTTATTTTACGGCAGGTTGGTGTCCAGACTGTAACTTTATTGAACCATTAATGCCTGAAATTGAAGCAGAGTATTCCGATTTTAAATTCTATAAAGTAGATCGCGATGAACAAATTGAACTTTGCCAAGATTGGGGTATTTTTGGTATTCCGAGTTTTGTTGCATACAATAACGGTGTTGAGCTTGATCGTTATGTGAATAAAGAGCGTAAAACGAAAGAACAAATCGAATCATTTATGAACAAATTAGACTAAACCATTGGGGTGATAGTGATGTTTGAACAAGTTTATAAAAGAGTAATGGTCGGGATAGATGGAAGTGTGCAATCTGAACGTGCATTTAATCAGGCAGTTGAGAGTACTTTAAAAAACGAGGCTAGTTTAATAGTTGTACATGTTGTTGAGCGAAGTGTTGACAATACATTTTCTGAAGATGAAGATGACGTTACAACTGAAGTTAAGCGATTAAATGATACCTTAGCCGACTACAAACAAATTGCGATAGATAAGGGCGTTATTGATGTTGAAACTATTTTAGTATATGGATCTTCTAAAGTTTTATTAAGTCGTGAAATACCAGAAGAAAAACATATTGATTTAATTATGGTTGGGCAAACAGGGGCTAACGTTGTTGAAAGATTTGTGAATGGATCAACAACAGATGCAATTCTAAGAAATGCGCCATGTGACGTCTTAGTCATTAGTGATAATAAGAAGGGAACTCATAAATAAATATGTTAATAGCAAGTTATAATTTAAAGAACGTTGGCGATACATTAATGGTTGTTTTACGTGAAGAGGTAGAAAACCAAAAGTCAGAATTAAAAAATAATGTCGTTCGTATTTTCAATGAAAAATCGAATGAAACGTTGGGATTTAATTTTCTAGAAATCTCTAAAGAATCACTTGATTTAGTAGGTAACGGACAAATCTTTTTAGATGAAAAACAAGTAGAAAAATTAAATCAACTTATCGTTGCTGCTGGATTTAAGGATGTACTTGTTGTCGATGACGATCCTAAATTTGTTGTGGGATATGTAGCTGAATGTAATGAACATCCTGATTCTGATCATTTGCATATCACAAAAATTGAAGTCAATAATGGTGAGACACTAGATATCGTTTGTGGTGCACCTAATATTGAACAAGGTCAGCTTGTTGTTGTTGCTAAAGTTGGCGCAATGATGCCAACTGGGGCTATTATTTGGCCGGGTAAATTACGTGGTATTGATAGTTATGGCATGGTTTGTTCAGCTCAAGAGTTGGCTATTCCTAATGCTCCAACTGTCCATGGTATTTTAGTTTTAGATGAAAAGATGAATCATGTTGGTGATGCATTCGATTTTGAGAAGGCAGCCAAATTATTTGCATAATATAGATTTATAAAAACTAATTGCGGTTATTGCAATTAGTTTTTTACATAGTTAGGATGAAATTAATGGAGCGTTACGATGGACCTGCATTTTATAAGAAAACGTTAAAAAAAGATGTAAATAAACCACATCACAATGAGAAATTTGCGCGCAAAGAGACAAAGATAGATAGTCAAAGTGAAAAAGCACAAATTAATCGCTATTCTCGAGGTTTCAAACCAAAACAAATCCCCACATTTTTTACAAATAAAAAGCAAAATAAAAACGTAAGGTATCGGAAAATTTTAGTTCAATTAACTAAAGCAAAGGATACTTATTTACTGTTTGATGATTTTGCTGAAGAGGAAAATCAAGTATCTAATAATGATGAAAATACGTTATATTCTGTGGATAGTGTAGCTAAAAAAATAGTACCAGAAGTAGATTCAGTAATCGAAGATAATAAACAAGAAGATACTTTATTACAAAATACAAATTTAGAGCCTGATGTGTTTGATGAAAAAAATGAACAGATAAAAAAAGCAAATATAAATGTAGTTGCTAATAACAAGCACGCTTTAGCTCGAGGATTATTTGAAATATCAGTTTCTGAGAATGAGGCTCAAAATGAATTAGCCGTTTTTAAAAATAAACCTGAAGTTTTGTCACGTGAAGAACTTGCATTTGTAAGTACCAATCACCAAACTAATGAAGAAGTACAAGAAGTACAAGAAGTACAAGAAGTACAAGAAGTACAAGAAGTACAAGAAGTACAAGAAGTACAAGAAGTACAAGAAG
>NZ_JBXAYJ010000001.1:300000-394577 GCF_056782215.1 Dellaglioa sp. CoH-55-MRSF-6 | reverse complement strand
TGTTCAGTTTTCAAAGATCTACTTGGTTGCTTTTGACAACTTTTATATCATATCAAGGATTTCGTTAATTGTCAAGAACTTTTTTAATTAATTAACTGGTCACATTTGAATTAGTTGTTTACTACTGAAGCAACGTTTATTACTTTACCAAGAATAATCACCTTCGTCAAGCCTTTATTTAAATTAAATCTAAATCAATGAATGTAAACGTGTACATCGTGTTTTATTATTACTTTTACTGCTGAAATAAAAGTAAAAAAAGAGTATTGTCACATAGCGACAATACTCTCATATAATATTATTCATCAAAAATAATCCTATAAAATAATTTAAAAATATTTATTGATTATCATCTGGTCTCATAGTTGGAAATAATAACACATCTCTGATAGATTGTGCATCAGTCATTAACATAACCAACCTATCTATTCCAATTCCTAAACCACCTGTTGGTGGCATACCATATTCGAGTGCTTCAATGAAATCTTCATCGATTCCTTCCGCTTCATCGTTACCATCTTCACGTTCTTCAACTTGGGACTCAAATCGCTCTCTTTGATCAATGGGGTCATTTAACTCAGTAAATGCATTAGCATATTCTGTACCTAAAATATACATTTCAAAACGATCCGTAAATCTTGGATCATCTTCATTTTTCTTTGCTAAAGGCGAAATTTCTAAAGGATGTCCATAAACAAAAGTAGGATCAACAATTGTATCTTCAACAAATTTTTCGAAAAATTCATTAATGATATGGCCAACTTTCCAATATGTTTCATATTTAACATGATGTTCATCTGCCAATTTTTGTGCTTCTTCAACTGACATTTCTTTCCAAAAATCCACTCCAGTTACGGACTTAATAGCATCTACCATATGAACTCTTGCAAATTTTTTATTAAAATCTACTTTTTTTCCATCATATTCAATAATTCCGTCATTTGAAATTACATCTGCGACTGCTTTAAAAATGCCTTCAGTTTCATCCATTACATCATGGAAGTCATAGTATGCAACGTACGTTTCAAGCATTGTAAACTCAGGATTATGTTTTGTATCAATTCCTTCATTACGGAACACTCGACCAATTTCGTATACTTTTTCCATTCCACCAACGATAAGTCGTTTTAAATGTAATTCTAGTGCAATTCTCAAGTATAGTTCAATATCTAACGCATTATGATGTGTTGTAAATGGTTTAGCTGATGCTCCACCTGCTTGGTTATGCAGTACTGGCGTTTCAACCTCAATATATCCATTACCATCTAAATAACGTCTTACAGCTGAAATAATTTGACTACGTTTCATAAATCGATCAAAGCTTTCACGATTTGTGATTAAATCAAGATATCTTTGTCTATAGATTTGTTCTACATTTTGCAAACCATGAAATTTATCTGGTAATGGTCGTAATGCTTTTGATAGGAAAGTAACTTCTGTTGGGCGAATCGTTAATTCACCCATATCTGTTTTCATAACATCACCTGTTATACCAACAAAATCACCAATATCTGAACGTTTAAAGATATGATATGTATCTTCACCTACAACATCTTTACGGACATATAATTGTAAACGTCCATCTTTATCCTGAATATCAGCGAAACTCACTTTACCTTTACCACGTTTAGACATTAATCTACCTGCGATAGTAGCTTGGATATCCATACCATCAAGTTCTTCTTTAGTTAATGCATCATACTTATCATGTAATGCTTTAGTCATGTCTTTACGTTCAAAGCGGTGTCCAAATGGATCGACCCCTGCTTCGCGAAGTTCAACAACTTTTTCACGACGTACCTTTAATTGATCATTCATACTTTGTTCTTGCTTTACCATATTATATCCCTCACTTAATTACATATTTCACTTACTATCATGCCAATTAACCCAATAAAATGCAACTAATTCTATGCTTCTTTTTGCATTAATTTGAATTCACGTTCTTTTGTATCTTCTAAAAATTTATCAAATATCGTTATCATAGTAGCTTCTGAATTTGCTTCATTCAATGCTGCTTTAGCACGAGCTGAACGCGAAATACCTTTTAAGTAGTATGCTGCTTGACTTCTGAATTCTTTAGGTCCAATAACCTCACCCTTTATCTGGCAAAGTGCGTGCAAGTGTTCTTTAGCAACTAAAATTTTATCAGATGCTGAAGGTTCAGCAATGAGTTCACCTGTTTCAAGGTACGTTGCTGTCTGCCTAATCATCCACGGATTTCCTAATGCAGCACGGCCTATCATAACAGCGTCGGCACCGACTTCATCTAACATCTTCTTTGCATCTTGTGGCGTTTTAATATCACCATTACCCATAAAAGGAATTGTTTTTAAATTACTTTTAACTTCATGTAAAATATTCCAATCTGCTTTACCATTATACAACTGGAAACGTGTTCTTCCGTGCATTGCAAGTGCAGCTGCACCACCTTGTTCAGCAGCTAAGGCATTTTCAACTGCTAAAATATGATCTTCGTCCCAGCCTGTTCTCATTTTAACTGTTACCGGAATTGACAGCTCATTAGTAACCGCATCAACCATTTCGTATACTTTATCTGGATCAAGCAACCAACGTGCGCCTGCGTCTGTTTTTGTTACTTTAGGTACAGGGCAACCCATATTAATATCGACTATGTCGGCTGACGTGTGTTCTTCAACAAACTTAGCAGCAGCAACCAATGTTTCCTTATCTCCGCCAAAAATTTGAACGCTAACTGGATGTTCTCTTGGATCTACAAACAACATGCTCAACGTTTTTTTATTTCTAAATTGGATTCCTTTATCAGAAATCATTTCACAAACTACTAATCCAGCACCAAAATCCTTACAAATCATTCTGAATGCCGCATTTGTTACACCTGCCATAGGTGCAACAACTACTTGATTAGGAATTAATATATCGCCAATTTTCCATTCCATTCTATTCACCTCATCGTTTTTTACACTTACTATTGTTTAGTATCATAACACAAATCATATATTGATAAAATTTATTTAGCTGAACCCTCTAATAATTTCATTAATTCATTTTCAGAATATTGATATCGATTTCCACAAAAACGACAAACAGCTTCGGCACCATGATCCAATTCGATCATTTCAGTGATATCGCTTTTTGGCAAACTAGCTAATGAACCGTAAAATTTATCTTTTGAACAATCACATTCGAACGCAACTGGCATTGTATCCAAGATATTAACATTTTCTTTACCAAACATCAGATATATAATATCTTCTGGCGTTTTACCATCTCTTAGCAATTCTGAAATCATAGGCATTTCTGCTAATTTTTTTTCTAAATTATCGATAACTTCATCAGTTGCGCCAGGCATTACTTGAATCATAAACCCACCGGCCACTTCGATTGTATTGTCCGTGTTCACAAATACAGATAATCCAACTGATGATGGAATCTGCTCTGATTTAGCTAAATAGTAAGTAAAGTCTTCGCCAAGTTCACCTGAAACCAATGGGACTTGTCCCGTAAACGGTTCCTTCATACCCATATCTTTTGTTACTGCCATTGATCCAGTTGTTCCAACGGCACCTTTAACATCAATTTTATTTTTTTCATTTAATGGTAAATGAACGTGGGGTTCACTCAGATATCCTTTAACTGTTCCATCAGCGTTACCATCAATTACGATAGCACCAACTGGCCCATCACCATTAATTTTAACGGTCATTTTTTCATCGGCTGACAATGTAGATGTACTTAGTAATAATGTTCCTATTAGGCTCCGCCCAAGTGCAGCTGATGCTGCGCTCCATGTGTCATGTCTCCTTTGTGCTTCAGCAACCGTATTTGTCGCAGTAACAGCATATACTCTTAATTTACCGTCAAAGGCCAAACTTTTTACAAGATAATCTTTCATTCGTTTTCTCCTTAAATAATTCATTTTAGACCAACAAGAACTCCGATAGATAATCCATCGGAGTTCTTAAGTAACGATTATTTATCGTCTTTATTCACTTTGGGGTAAAAAACAACCGTTTTAGATAAATCAACTTCATCTGTTTCTTCAGCTATTTTTTTTGCATCTTTACGTTCTAATTCTTTTTTTGTTGCTTCAAAAGAACCATCTTTTTCACTCGGAAATTCATTTGCATCGTCTTTTTCTGGCATTTTGCCATCTTCGAACAAGCTTAAAATTTCTTTTTCATCAAGTGTTTCAAATTCTAATAACTTATCAGCAATCAATTTATGCTGTTCTCTATGTGCTTCAATAATTTCTTTAGCAAGTTTCATACCTTCTTCAGATAGACGACGAACCTCAGAATCAATAATGTCAGCCGTATTGCTTGAGTAAGCAGCACTTGGTTGACCTGAACCACCAGCGAACATTTGGCTATTGCCTTCTAATTGAACAGGTCCGAGTTTTTCACTCATTCCATATTCAGTAACCATTGAGCGAGCCATTTGTGTTGCTTGTTGGAAATCGTTTGATGCGCCTGAAGATTGTTCATTGTAAACAATTTCTTCAGCTGCACGTCCACCCATTAATCCAGCAATTTGTTCACTCATATCTTTTTTAGACAATAACATTTGATCTTCTTTTGGTAACATGATTGCGTAACCGCCAGCACGACCTCGAGGGACAATTGTTACTTTGTGAACAACTCTAGCATCATTTAGGACTAATCCAACAATTGTATGTCCGGCTTCATGGAATGCAACTGTTTGACGTTCTTTTTCATTAATCGTACGATCACGTTTTGCTGGTCCCGCAATAACACGATCCTCAGCTTCATCCATATCGCTTGCATCAATTTTTGATTTATTACGACGAGCAGCTAATAATGCAGCTTCATTTAAAAGATTTTCTAAATCAGCACCAACAAATCCAGGTGTCTGCTTAGCAATAACTTTTAAATCAACATCAGATGCTAACGGTTTGTTTTTTGCATGAACATTAAGAATAGCCTCACGACCCTTAACATCTGGGCGACCTACTAAAACTTTACGATCAAAACGACCAGGACGTAAAAGTGCTGGATCCAGAACATCCGAACGGTTAGTAGCTGCAATTACAATCACACCTTCTGTACCCGTAAATCCATCCATTTCAACAAGTAATTGGTTCAATGTTTGTTCACGTTCATCATTACCGCCACCTGTACCAGAGCCACGACGACGTCCGACAGCATCAATTTCATCAATAAAGATAATTGATGGTGCAGTTTTCTTAGCATTTTCGAACAAATCACGTACACGACTTGCCCCAACACCGACAAACATTTCTACGAAATCAGAACCGGAAATTGAATAAAATGGTACTTCAGCTTCACCAGCTACTGCTTTTGCGAGTAAAGTTTTACCAGTACCAGGAGGTCCCTCTAGGAGAACACCTGATGGGATTCGAGCGCCTAAATCAGCAAATTTGCGTGGTGATTTTAAGAATTCAACAACTTCAACAAGTTCTTGCTTTTCTTCTTCTGCACCGGCAACATCAGCAAAACGAACTTTATTATCTTTTTTCTCGGAAGGTTTTGTTTTTGATTTACCAAAGTTCATCACCTTACCGCCACCACCGCCACCTTGTCCTGCTTGTCCCATCATAAGATAGAAAAAGCCGACCATTAATACAAGTGGAATAACCGTAATTGCTAATTGCAACCAGATACTATCTGATTGTTCTTCTTTTGTATCCATTTTTGTCTTTGTTGCTTCAGATGATTTCAAAATTTGTGCCATATTTGAATCATTTTGAATAACTGTTGACGTAAAGTTTTTAACTTTTGTTGTTTTCTTTGAAGCTGGAATTAATGAGAACCCAGTATCCTTGCTCTTTTCTGTTTGAGCTTTCTTATAAGTCCCTGTTATTTTGTAGACACCACCTGATGGTTGAATATCAAATGATTTCACTTGGTTTGATTGTAATTTTGAGACAAATTCACTTGATTGAATTTCTTGTGTTTCCGTTTTGCTGTTTCCATCAAAAAAGAAGTACATTACACCCATTATCCCAAGCATGATAACTATGTAAAATAAACTATTTTTAAAAAGTCCATTTTTAGGATTGTTTTTCATATCTACTCTCCTGCCCGTTTTTCTTTATTTTTATTTCAACTATCGTTTGAATAGGATACACTATATCACAATTGACATTCTTTGACCATTATTTTACTCTGTATAAATTTCAGGTTTCAAGACGCCAATATATGGTAAGTTCCTATATTTTTCAGCATAATCTAATCCATAACCAACTACAAATTCATTTGGAACTTCAAATCCTGCATAATCAACGTTAACAGTCACTTTACGACCTTCTGGTTTGTCCAACAACGAACAAACCTTAACAGATTTTACATTTCTATTGTTAAACAGATCGATTAAGTAAGCTAAAGTTTGTCCTGTATCCACGATATCTTCAACAATAATCACATCTCTGCCTTTAACATCAATATCTAAATCTTTGATAATCTTAATCTCACCAGTTGATACGGTACCATCCCCATAGCTCGAAACATTCATAAAATCAACTTCTGCATAATCTGCAACATTTTTAGCAATGTCAGCCATAAAAAGATAGGCGCCCTTTAATATACAAACAAGCAATGGATTTTTGCCTTGATAATCAGCGGTAATCTGTTTTCCTAATCGCCGAGTAACATCTTGAATTTCTTGCTCACTGTAAAGAACTTTTTTGATATCTTCATCCATACACTTTAGCCTCTTCCCTGACCTTGTTTTTTTAAAACGATTATGTCTTGTATTTTATCAGTTTCAACGGTGTCTGACAATTGAGATTTTTTATAATTTATTAACCAAATGATTCGCTTAGTATTAGTTTCTAATACCCAAGCCTGATTACGGTCATTACTACTTATTTTTTGATCAATAAATATTTTTTTTATTTTTTGTTTTGCACTATTTCCTATGTCGATATAATCGCCTGGCAACCGATGTCTCAAGCTAAGCCCCTCTTCAACAATAGAGTGATCAACCATCATATAATCTTTTATAGTTACTTCATCTAGATTAATCTCTTCAGCTTTAAATACGCCAATTTTTTCATTATTATTTAAATTAACCCATGAATTCATACCGAGTATTATTTTTTCAGAAGTACTTTCAATTATTTTCTCTTTTTGAATGAAATCCATGTACTCATATTTTTTAACAAATAATTGATCATCACCTAAATTAAGTTCACCCTGTGGTTTTTTTTCATTCAGCAGTAACTGGCTAATTTGCTGTATTTGGTCTTCTTTTAAGAAAACACCATGTTCTTCAGCGATTTTTTTCAATATCGGCTTTTGCCACCTTGTTTCCAACGTGGTCCACATTTTTATTTTAAATCCTGAAGCATATTTGATTTCTTTTATTTTTTCACTAATTGCTTCATCTGCTAAATCTAATAGGTTCGTTAACTGATCTGCATAACTTTGTGCATGCTTAATTACTTGTTTATTATTTTCAAGCATTTTCGGTATAATTTCTTTTCTAACTCGATTTCTAAAAAAATCACTTAATTGATTCGTTTCATCTTCAAAAAAAACAATGTTTTCATGCTTTGCGTACTGCCGAATAGCCTGTTTTGTGAACAAAAGTAACGGTCTAACTAACATCCCTGGTCCAAATGATCTAGTTTGACTGATACCCGTTAACTGTCTGATATCTCCGCCACGAATTCCTTTCATAACAAGTGTTTCGAGCTGGTCATCTGCTTGATGCGCTGTCATTAACGTTGCATAAGTTTCTGATACCATTATTTGCTCAAAAAAATCATATCTCATTTTGCGCGCTGCATTTTCAATACCATTTAATCCATGTTCATGTACTGGCCAAACTTTTTTATATAATTTAAATTGATGATCTAGACAATACTTTTCGATGAACTCAGTTTCAATACGGCTCTGCTCTCTTAATTGATGGTCAATGTAGGCAACGCCTATCTCAGGCCGGATTTCATCTGGTAATCGTTGCAACAAATCCATGAGGACCATTGAATCAACACCTGTTGAAACAGCAACCAGAATTTTTTCAGGACTACCAAGTAGCCGATATTGAGCCTCAAATCTTGTATTCAGCAAAACTTTTCTCCTTTTTTCATTAAAAAAAGAGTGGTTTAAAATTTTCATTTCAACCACTCATCTTTAAAATTCGTTATTAATTACGTCGGCCACCACGGCCACCGCGCTTACCTTCAGTACTTCTCTTTAATGAAACTAACCGATCTTCACTATCTTTCAAAAAGCCTGACAACAATGAATCGAAGTCATCTTTTTGAGGTTCAACTTTTTTAGTCTGATAGCGATTCTTACCACCATTTGATGGACGAGAACCAGTCGATGCGCGAGTATCTTTATTAAATGTTTTCTGTGGACGAGATTTTGTTTCTGTTACTTGAGGCTTATCAACAGCTTTTCGTATTGATAAACTTATCTTACCATCGTCGCCAATGGATAAAACTTTAACTGTGACTTCATCCCCAACAGTTAGTGCATCATGAATATCTTTGATGAATCCATCAGAAACTTCACTAATATGTACTAATCCTGTTTTTCTGTCACCCAAATCAATAAATGCACCGAAATTTGTAATTCCTGAAACTTTACCTGAAACTTTCTCTCCGACTTCAATAGACATAAAAAAGTTGTTCCTCCTTAGATATATATACCATACTAGTATACCACGCTATAAACCTTGATACAAAGTTAAATCACGGGTAATTCTATCCCTGATTGATTAGTTTTTTAAATTTGCTTTATCACTAGGAAAACTATAGACAGTTTCACCTTTTTTAGAGAAATAATATTTTTCACGAATTAATTTTAATAAATAATCGTTATCATTTAATTGTTTAATTTGAAATTTAAGATCTTTTTGATTTGCTTTAGCTTTTTTTAATTTCGTTTGTTCAACTGCTGTTTCTTGCTTATAATGTGCAACCTTAAGCTTGGTTGAAATTAACTGTACGCTAAAGAAAATGATTATAATTATTAAAACAGCTCCTAATCCAATCATACGGCGGCGGTGAATAGTTACCAATCGTTGATCTTTTTTTCTTTCTGTTTTATTAGCTTTCATAAAATCATTATCTAAAAATTTAATTTTCGATTTATTATCGGCCATCTTGTCTCCTAACCCAATAAAGGACTCCAATTAAAAATCGATAATTATCGACTTTCTTCTGTATAAACTTCAGAAACAACTTCATATAAATCAATTGATTCTGCTTTTTTCGTTGTTTCTTTAAGCGCCATAACTCGAACAGTCAGCGTTTTATTACCAAATTGGATTGTTAACTCATCCCCAACAACAACATCTGTTGAAGATTTTGCCATTTTATCATTAATCATAATTCGACCCTTATCTGCAATTTCTTTTGCAACTGTACGACGTTTAATAATACGTGACACTTTTAAAAATTTATCTAATCTCATTAGTTAATCCCCTTTATTTATCTTATAAATTTTTTTAAAATACGTTTTCCAAATGGAAAGCTTAGCCATTCTCGAATCGAAAATAATTCCCATTTAACTGCTAAACCACCAAATATTCCAGCACCAATAGATCCAGAAACGAGCGCTATAATGCCACTCAACAATCGCTTGTCATTCGTCCAATTAATTAACTGATTATCTAATAAATAAACCACAATTCCCATAATTACACAAATTAAAGTTAATTTCATCATAAATTTGGGATCAATTAGTAACTGTCTAATCTCACTGGGTGACATAACCCACATGGCAATTAATACAAGTAATAAACTTAAGATTGTCGCAATACTTGCTCCAACTGTTCCTAATATAGAAACTAGGTAAAAATTAATACTCATTTTAAGTAACAATCCGATAATCAAAGCAATGACTGACGTACGATACAATCCCAGACTCTGTAGGACGCTGTTGTATGTTCCAATAACTGCTGCTAAGAAAATACTAAACATATAAACCGATAATGTACCATTTTGAAGTTGATCCCCAAATAAAGATTGGTTAACAAGTGGCATAACAGCAATCAGTCCGATGGTTGCCGCCATCGATAACGCCACCGTTATGTGCACTAACATCCCAGCATATCGTTGAAAATCCTTTTTTCGGTTTTCACGACGGGCCGAAGCCAGAGATGGCAATAACATCGAAGAGAACCCAACAGAAATAACTAGTCCAAGTTGTACTAAAGGCTGTGCACGGTCATAGACTCCTTTTAACGATTTTGCAATATTATTTGAATAACCAAAGTGCACTAATCCGTTTTTCACTGTGAATGAATCAACTAATTGTAATAGCACCATCATTGCTGCAAATAGACAGATGATAAGACCCTCCGAAAATAATTTTTTAGAGGTTATCAGTAATCTTTGCCAGTTTGTTTGAAGCCTAGTCTTCCTAAATTCAACCCTGTAAAAGTGAATAAAAGAAACACTTGCGCCAATAGCACCAATAGTTGCCCCAAACATTGCCCATGCTCCCATCGAATATAATGACATATTATTTTCAACCGCAATGTATGCCGCTAAAATAATGAGTCCAACACGTAATAGTTGTTCAACAACTTGGGAGACAGCAGTTTTGTTCATTTCAAAAATACCTTGATAATAACCACGTCCCACTGCTAAAACAGGTAAAAATAAGAACATAAATGAAACACTTTTAATTAAGCCTGCTAACTGTCCATCACCCATAGCTGTCGCAATCCATGAAGCTCCTAATTGTAAGCCAGAAAAGATAACTAAACTAAATATACTTAAAACAATAAATATATCATGAGACAATTTTATTTTATCTTCTTTCGAAGGCTCTTCAGCAATTAACTTACTAATGTAGACGGGAAATCCAGTCAAAGCAAAAGTCATCCCTATCCCATAAATAGGATAAACTTGCTGATAAATATAGAAGCCCGTATCTCCGACTAAATTTTGGAATGGCACTCGGTAAATGGCACTCAAAATCTTGGCAATTAGTGAGGCAATCGATAGAATCATTGCACCACGCATTAAATGTCTAAGTTGCTTATTTCCCATATCATTTCGATTCCTTTTTTATTAGTTAGCTGCAGTCACTGACCCAACGGATTCGCTTAACGCTTGAATAAAGTTTTGTAATTCAATCAACCAGTCAGTCTCAGTCATCTTAGGTTGAATCACTAAAATCACACGCATTTGTTTGCCCTGAGTTTTTAATGACGCTTTTAATTTTGTTGCTGATAATGCCATGAAAATTGCTTCCGTACCCAGCAATGTCGTTCCTTTTTCTGAAACAGAAACAATTAACTGGTCTTTATCTTTTTTAATTTTATCAACTAATGCCTTATCGGCAAATAATTTAAGTAAGCCAATTTCCATTAAGTTATTCACTTCAGTTGGAAATTCGCCGAAACGATCAATTAAATCACCTTGTACTTCCAAATATTGATCATAATTATCAAGCTGTCGAATACGTTTATAAATTTCAATTTTTTGACGCTGATCATCAATGTAAGATGATGGTAAATAAGCTTCAATATTAATGTCAATTTCAGAATCTGATTTAGGCTCAGCTTTTTTACCTTGTTTTTTATTCACAGCTTCTGTCAACATCTGTGTATATAAATCATATCCAACAGAATCAATGAAACCATGTTGTTGTCGGCCCAATAGATTTCCTGCTCCACGAATAGATAAATCTCGCATAGCAATTTTAAATCCAGAACCCAATTCGGTGAAGTCTTTGATTGCTTCTAAGCGTTTTTCGCTCACTTCAGTCAAAACCTTATTAGGTTTATACATAAAGTAGGCATACGCAATTCGACTACTACGACCAACACGACCACGTAACTGGTAAAGTTGCGCCAATCCCATGTGGTCAGCATTTTCGACAAATAATGTATTAGCATTAGAAATATCTACGCCCGTTTCAATAATTGTCGTTGTTACCAACACATCATAGACACCTTGAATGAAATCATACAAGACATTTTCTAATTGATTTTCAGTCATTTGACCATGGATATACGCGACACTAGCTTCAGGAACCATAATCTCAATTTCTGAAACTACTTTTTCAATATCTTCAACTCGATTATGCAAATAAAAAACTTGTCCACCACGTTGAAGTTCACGTTGTATTCCATCTCGAATAGTTCCACCATTTTGTTCCATTACATAAGTTTGAATTGGGTAACGGTTCAATGGTGCCGTTTCAATTACTGATAAATCGCGAACCCCAAGCATCGACATATTAAGTGTCCTTGGGATTGGCGTTGCCGTTAACGTTAAGACGTCCACTTGTGACTTAAACTCTTTGAGTCGTTCTTTATGTTTCACACCAAACCGTTGCTCTTCATCAACAATTAACAATCCTAAATCAGCAAATTGAATATCTTTCGATAAAATTCGATGTGTCCCAACGACAATATCTAATGCACCACTAGCCATTTTATCAGTTGTTTCTTTAAGTTGTTTCTTTGTTCTAAAACGAGATAAAATCCCAATTTCAACTGGAAATCCTTCGAATCGATTAATCATTGTTTCGTAATGTTGTTGCGCTAACACCGTTGTAGGCACTAATAAAGCAACCTGTTTATTATCTTGAATGGCTTTAAAAGCGGCACGTAACGCGACTTCTGTTTTCCCAAAACCTACATCACCAATCAATAAACGATCCATTGGTTTCTTTTGTTCCATATCGTGCTTAATTTCATTTGAACTTCTAATTTGATCTTCAGTTTCAGAGTATGGAAATGCATTTTCAAATTCCATCTGATAATCGTTGTCCTTTGAAAATTGAAATCCAACTTCTGCTTCACGTTCAGCATACAATGCAACTAAATCATCAGCAATATCTTCAATTTTAGCAGCAACTTTATTTTTCGTTTTGGTCCATTCAGTACCACCCAATTTGTTAATTCTAGGTGACTTAGATTCAGAAGAAACATACTTTTGAACCATGTTTAATTGGGTTACTGGAATAAATAATTTAGCTTCATCCCGATAAGAAATTGTCATATAATCTTGATGTTTACCATCGACTTCTAATGTTTCCATTCCAATAAACTGTCCAATACCATGATTAACATGGACCACATAGTCTCCTGGTTTCAAATCTTGATAACTTTTAAGGCGTTCTGCATTCGCTAATGTTTGGCGTTTTGGACGTTTTTTAGTGACTTTGTTAAACATTTCATGTTCTGTCACAACAACTAAGTTTGCCATTGGCAATTCAAATCCAGCTTGTAAGTTACCTTCTACTACCTGAACTTTTCCTAACTGTAGGCTATCCAAAGTCGTCATGATAGAAGGAATCTCAAAATCATCCAAGGTTTGTGAGACTTTATCAAGTCGCTCTTTATCTTGAACCATAACAATAATAGTCTGTTTCTTTTTTAACCAACGATCCATTTCTGTTTTAAGTAATGGCATTTGGCTAAAAAATTGTTGCATGGCATGTCCTGGTACATCAATCAATTGATTAAATTTGAGGTGACCCATTCCTTTTTGAAAATGAGCCAGAAATAATTCAGCATGCGATTCATTTTTCAATAAATCTCGTAATTCAAATCCAAAAACACTTGTAGACAAAACTTGATGTGTTTTTAACTTATCTGCCATCCAGTTATCTTCATCTAGTTTAAGCGTCTTTTCAGCTTCTAATAATCTCGGATAATCGTCCATTACAATTAAACCATTGCTACCCAAGTAATCTAACAGACTTGTTTTACCTTGATAAATAATATCGCTAAATAATAAATGTTCCGGAGCTAAGCGTCCTTTTTCAAAATCACTCATAAGCGGCATAATATTTGATTCTAATCGCTCTTGATCATCATTATCTAATCGCTTATATTCAACACCATACGCTTTTTTTAATGTTTGACTAGCTTCCAATAGCATAGCGTCAGTCGCAATAAAATCTGTCGCGGGTATAATTTGAATCTGGTCCACATTCTCTAAGCTTCGTTGATTAGTCACATCAAAATAACGTAATGAATCTATTTCCGTATCAAATAAATCTAGTCTAATTGGGTTTTCTACGGTCAATGGGTAAATATCCAAGATAGAACCACGTACAGCAAAATCCCCAGGACGTTCAACCAACTTTTGACGTTGATAGCCCATCGTAAAGAGTTGAGTTTCCGTGGCTTTCAAATCAATATCTTTTCCAACAGCTAAGTTTAATGTTGCTTGTTTCCACGTTGAAACAGGTGCTAGAAAACGTCGTAACCCCGAGATTGATGTTACAACAATCTTTGGTGTTCCTTCTAATAGAGCCTGAAGCGTTTGGACACGTTCACTTTTAGATTCTGGTGAACTTGTTGCCAGTTCTGCAGCTAATAATTCTTCAACTGGGAATGTAAGCACATCTTCTTCATTAATAAAGTTAGTTAAATCTTCATTTAATTGTGTTGCATGAAATAAATTATCTGTCACAACCAACATAGATTTTTTTTTATCTTTAAAAATAGTAGCTAACATCAATGTTTTAGCTGAACCCGTTAGTCCAGTTAACAATTGTCTTGTATTAGGTTCAATATTTGTTAGCCAGTTATCTACACCAGGAACAGTCTGCATCATTGCTTCTAAATTCATTATTCTACCCTTTACCCTTTTCTAAACAGCTTTTTCTTATTTATGGTTATACTTGTTCATCGTATTCATAAAATCATCTGTTTCCAACCAATCCTCAATTGCTAAAGTTGCTGTATTGATTGCATCACCTAAGTCTTTTTCTTGGTTTTTAGAAAATTTCGTTAATACCCAATCTACGACAGAAACTTTGTCTGGATGGTCAATACCAATTTTAATACGTTTAAATTCCTGTGTTCCTGTATGTGCGATAATGCTTTTCAAACCATTATGTCCGCCTGCTGATCCTTTTTGACGTAATCGAATCCGACCAACTTCTAAATCAAGATCATCGTTCACAATAAGGATGTCTGAAACATCAATTTTATAGAAATCCATCAACGGTCTAACAGCTCGACCTGAATCATTCATATAAGTAGATGGTTTAACTAAGACAATTTTTTCACCATTTAAATTAAACGATGCCACTTGCGCTTCATACTTGCTAGATCCAAAATCGGCATTATGTTGTTTTGCAAATACATCTACTGTAGCGAATCCGACATTGTGTCTTGTTCCATCATACTTTTGCCCAATATTTCCTAAACCGACTATCATTTTCATTTTAATTTCTCCTTTAAATAAACGCAAACATCTGGGCAAGTTTATTCAACTTACCCAGCATTTCGACCCTATTCTTTTCTTTCAACTATTATACCATACTCGATTTATGAAAATTTTGTGAAAGAACTCTCTCATCTAGTATGTTTTTTCACAAACAAACATGTTATAATTATTCAGTAATAATTATAGCTCTGAAAGGATGAATTATTTTGACAAAAACAGAAAATCATCAAAAAGTTATCTTAGTCGGCGATGGCGCCGTAGGTTCTAGTTACGCATTCGCAATGACACTCCAAGGTGTCGGCGAAGAATTCGGTATCATCGATGTTGCGAAAGATCGCACTGTCGGAGATGCTTTAGATTTAGAAGATGCAACACCATTCGCATTTCCTAAACGTATCTACTCAGCAGAATACTCTGACTGTGAAGATGCAGATCTTGTCGTTATCACTGCTGGTGCTCCACAAAAACCAGGTGAAACACGCCTTGACCTTGTAAACAAAAACTTAAACATCTTGAAAAGTATCGTATCTCCAATCGTTGAATCTGGATTTAAAGGTATTTTCTTAGTTGCTGCTAACCCAGTTGATATTTTAACTTACGCAACAATGAAATTCTCTGGTTTCCCTAAAGATCGTGTTATTGGTTCAGGTACTTCACTTGATACTTCACGTTTACGTGTTGCTTTAAGCAAATTAACTGACATTACAGATCCTCGTTCAATCCATGCTTACATGATGGGCGAACATGGCGATACAGAATTTGCTGCTTACTCAGCTGCAACTGTTGGTGGTCTTCCATTCTTAGATTGGGCAAAAGCTAACAACATTTCTGATGACCAACTTGCTAAAATTGAAGATGACGTTCGTAACAAAGCTTACGAAATTATCAACAAAAAAGGCGCAACATTCTACGGTATTGGTACAGCATTAGCTCGTCTTTCAAAAGCAATTTTGCGTGACGAAAATGCCGTATTACCTGTTAGTGCATACATGGACGGACAATATGGTTTGAACGATATTTATATCGGTACACCAGGTGTTGTTAATGGCCAAGGTCTTGCACAAATCATCGAAGTACCTTTAAGTGATGTTGAATCTAAACGTATGACTGATTCAGCTGCTACTTTGAAACAAGTATTAAATGATGGTCTTAAAGCATTAGGTGAATAATTTTTAATTATTTTCCAAAAAAGGAACGGAAGACATTCTTCCGTTCCTTTTTTAATACAATTTTAATAGTCAAATTACTGTTAAAAAGCTTTTTTTATGGTATTATAAAAATGTAAATGAGAAAAATTTAATATTTGGAGGCGCCTATATGTTATTAAATACTTTAGTTAAACCATTAAAAGAACTAACAACCGTCCGTGAAAGTGTCACACTTGAAGAAGCACTTACGGTCCTAGAAAATTCTGGATTCCGTTGTGTGCCAATCTTAGATGAAACGGGTCAAATTTTCCGTGGTAATATTTATAAAATGCATATTTATCGTCATAAATCACAGGGTGGCGATATGTCACTTCCTGTTACTTATCTTCTTAAAAATGCGACTAAGTTTATTTCATCTGATTCAGCTTTCTTCAACGTTTTCTTTTCAATTAAAGACTTACCTTATATTGCTGTTTTAAATGAAAACAACTATTTTGAGGGTATTTTAACACATACACGTCTTCTAGATATGTTGTCTCAATCATGGAATTTTGATGTTGGTAGTTATGTCTTAACTGTTATTTCAGCTGGCGAACGTGGTGATTTAGTTGATATGGCTAAAATCATTACAAAATATTCATCAATTGCTAGTTGTATGACTTTAGATGTTAAAGAAGGCGAATTATTACGCCGAACATTATTCACATTACCAGCTGGTGTAAACCAAGAAAAAGTTGATAAAATTGTTGATAACTTAGGACGTAAAGAATTTATTGTTTCTGAAATTGAAGATTTACGTAGTTAGACAAAAAAACAGACCCTTTCGGGTCTGTTTTTTTAATGCATTCTTTTATCAAAGTGAATAGCACGATCTAAAACGAGCATTATTGGTGCTGTAATTGTCATTATTACAAATTCAGATAATGCTGTTGTACCGTAAGTAGGCCAGAACGGTAAGCTCGCTGTAATGTTCAACATAATAGCGATTAAAAACATGGTAAATGAGAAAACCATAATATTTAAAAGCATTTTTTGCCACATTTTCTTAAACTTAGGACTAACAAAAATCACAATTAAAAGACCCATGATTGTTTGTACGCCCCCAAAAAGAACATCTAACGGACTGCTGTAAAAGAGATTAAATAAGATAACCCCTAATGAAACACCCCAGATATATTTCTTATTGAAAAGTACTAAGTGATTCAATCCTTCTGATAGTCGAAATTGAATAGCACCACTAGCCATGTTCACCATTCCTGGAACAACTGCCAATACGATATAAAGTGCAGCGATTAAACCATTAATGATTACCTGGTTTACACGATTATTTTTTGTCATTATTAATAGACTCCCTTAGTTTTTTAGCGTGGGATGGTTACGAACCACGTTTTTTTATGTCTTTTTACTGTTTATTTTTCTTTATGTATTGCTGAAACAAGTCCAACACTCATTCTAAGCGCATCATCAACCTCAAGCATACTTTTTTTCGATACATGCGTGATACGATCTTTTAGACGTTGCTTATCAATTGTGCGAATTTGCTCCATTAGTATAACTGAATCTTTTTCAATACCATCTCTACTTGCTAAAAGTCCAACATGTGTTGGCATTTTAGGCTTCTGGATGCGCGCCGTAATGGCGGCAACGATGACTGTCGGACTATAACGATTCCCAATATTGTTTTGGATAATGAGAACAGGTCTCATACCGCCTTGTTCAGAACCAATAACGGGCGATAAATCTGCATAGAATATATCACCACGTATGATACTTTCAACCATCTTATCCCAACTCTCTACATAATTTGAAGGTGCAATAACACTTCATCTTCAGATCCTTTAAAATCATTACAGATTTCACTATTCAATTGTCCCATTTCTGAGTAGCCATCAATTAACTCATCCATCATTTTTTTATGACTTAAAATAGAGTTAAATATTTCGCTATCCTTCAACGCTTCATTGGTAATCGAATAATATGCACAGTAATCGGCTATATGACTCATTGCTACTTTCTCATTTTTATCCATCTGCACTTCCCCCATAGAATTACACTCTACAGATAGTTTACCATAGCAAACTAAGCAAATAAATACTAATTTAGGTAGACATGTGGTACTCGTCCTGAAAGTGCACAGATTATTTCATAATGAATTGTTTCAGCGTACGTTGCAACATCCTGTGCTGTAATCATTTCATCGCCATCTTGGCCTATTAGAGTTACTTTTGTATCATTTGGCATTTCATGTGGCAATCTAATCATTAATTGATCCATGCAAACTCGACCAATTATTTCGCAAAATTGACCGTCGACTAATAGTTTAAAGCCTTGCATCTTTCGGGGCATACCATCTGCATACCCAATTGGTACTGTACCAACCCATTCATTTTCTTGAGCTTGATATGTAATACCGTAACCAACTGAATCACCTGCATGGATTTCTTTCACATAACTTAATTCAGATGTTAATCCAAATGCTGGTTTTAACGCATAAGGTAGTTCTAATTCACCACCAGATGGATTTAAACCATACATTGAAATGCCCATCCGAATCATATTACCGTTGCAAGCAGAGTGCCATAAGCTCGTTGCAGAATTAGAAACGTGTACATAACGAGGTCTATCAGAAACTACTGACATCAATTCATTAAATTTTGACATTTGTTTTTTAAAATACGAATCATTAGGAGAGTCTGCTGTCGCAAAGTGAGTAAAAACCCCTTCAAAGTTTAATGTATTTTGATGACTTCCAAGGAAATTAATTGCCTCTAAAAACGGTTCTGCTTCTCTAAAACCAATACGACCCATTCCTGTATCCAATGCTAAATGAACGGCCAAAGGCGCTAATTTTTCTTCACTCAGTAACTTATTAGCTTCTTGTAACCAGCCAAGTTCTGAAACAGTTACAGATATTTTGCTTTTTGCCAGTAACGGTGCATATTCAACTTTCGTTAATCCCAGAATCAAGATAGTTTCAACAAACCCGGCTTCTCGTAACGCTAATGCCTCATCAATTATTGCCACACAAAAACCTTTTACACCAGCATCTTTTGCAACTTTAGCTACTTCAATCAATCCATGACCATACGCATCAGCTTTAACAACAGCAAAAATAACCGTCTCATCTGTTAATGTCTTTTTTTCAGCTGTGATATTTGCCTTAATAGCTGCCCTATCTACCACGATTTGGGTTGGACGATGATAACCTACAACCATTTTTACATCCCCTTTTCTTGATTTTCTAAAATAACTTCAGTCATAACTAAATTGTTCGTATGAGAAATTGAAATAAAGCCATTACCCTCAAAAGGGTGCTGCGTAATTATCGGTTTACCAATTTCATTATTTAATATTTCAACATCTAAAAAGCCAACTTTATCCCCTATTCCCGTTCCAAAAGCCTTACTGTATGCCTCTTTGGCGGAAAATCTTCCAGCAATAAATTCGTCTTTATGACTACCTTTTAATTCATCAAATTGTTTAATTTCATTTGTTGTGAGAATCTTTGTTATAAATTCTTCATGTTGTTTTGCCAACTTTACTACTCGATCAATATCGGCAATATCAACACCAATTCCATAAATCATATTATCACCTATTTCTTTTCATTGATATCCTTGTTAAGTTTATCAAATTTATTCATTTTCTGCACTAAAATCGTTTATATTTTACCTATCAATATTGTAAGAATAGCAATTTTAAACAAAAAAAGAGACCTAAATTAATAGGTCTCTTTTCAATATTCAAATTAATCTTTTGTTCTGATTGTGAAGTTACGTTTTGGTGCGCTACTTCCGTTTGAACGGTTGTCATTTGAACGATTATCGCTTGAGCGGTTACCTTTGTAACCTCCGCCACCATTACCATTGCTACGGCGATCGCTACTTCCGTTACGACGATCTGAACTTCCACCGTTACTACGGTTTCCGCCACCATTACGGTTGCCTTGGTAACCACCACCGTTGCCACCACGACGATTTCCACCGCCATTGCCGCTACGACGGTTGTTTCCGCCACCACCGCCACCCCCCTTACGTCTAGGTAATGGGCGTTCTGGTGTAATCTTAACAGGTACTTGTGATGAATCATTTTTAATAACATCACTAAGTAATGCTGCAACTAAATCAGCAACTTCAAACTTAGCCATTAATTCAGTAGCTTGTTTTGCATATTTTTTAGTATCAGTTTTGTTAACTAAGGCAGTAACGTCAGCGATTGCTGTTTCAATTTGACCAGCAAATGCTTCATCATCTGTAGGTGGTGTTAAAGCCACCATACGTTTCTTAGTTAATTTTTCGATTTGACGTAAGTAATCCATTTCATTTGGTGAAACAAATGTCAATGAAGTTCCTTTATGTCCGGCACGGCCTGTACGGCCAATACGATGGACATAACTTTCAGGATCTTGAGGAATATCATAGTTAAAGACATGGGTAACCCCAGAAATATCTAAACCACGAGCAGCAACATCAGTTGCAACTAAAATATCAAGTTTACCTGATTTAAATTCACGTAAAATACTCATACGACGTTGTTGTGATAAATCACCATGGATTCCTTTAGCGTTGTATCCGCGCATTTCAAATCCTTTAGCTAATTCGTCAACACGACGTTTTGTACGACCAAACACGATTGTTTGTGTTGGGTTTTGAGCATCATACATACGTGTCATGATATCAAATTTTTCGAAATCTTTTGAGATTACGTAGAATTGATCAACTAAGTCAGTTGTTAATTCTTTTGCCTTAACAGTTACCAAAGTTGGATCTGTCATAAATCTTTCACCAATACGGCGAATAGCAGTTGGCATTGTTGCAGAGAATAACAATGTTTGACGTTCGTCAGGAACAGTTGTTAAGATGCTTTCGATATCTTCAACGAATCCCATATCTAACATTTCATCAGCTTCATCTAAAACCAAAGTTTTAACATTACCTAATTTAACGGTGCGACGACGAATATGATCTAATAAACGTCCTGGTGTTCCAACTAAAATTTGAGGTGCGCGATTAAGACTCTTGATTTGACGACGAATATCAGACCCACCATAAACAACTTGAACTTTAGCATGTTTTTCTTTACCTAAACGGTAAAGTTCTTCTTGCGTTTGAATAGCAAGTTCACGTGTTGGTGAGATGATAAGTGCTTGAACTTCATCTTTTGTTGTATCAATTGTATCTAAGATTGGTAAACCAAATGCAGCAGTTTTACCAGTACCTGTTTGTGCTTGTCCAATAACATCTTTTCCTTCTAAAGCCATTGGAATTGTTTCAGATTGGATAGGTGTTGCTTCTTCAAAACCGCTGCGTTGAACGGCCTTTAGTAGTTCATCGGATAGTCCTAATTCTGTAAATTTCAAGTATAAATTCCTCCTAATGTGTTTGCAAACTAACATGCTTCACAACACAGTTAAGAGTTCGTCGTCAATTACTGTCTTGTAAAGTTAAATTAATTTAAGTCTGACCCTTCATGAGTCACTATTTAAACTATAATAGCACCTTAAATAATATTAAGCAACTCTCTAATTACTTTGTAAAGCCGATAAAACGGTTTCTAAATGAACGCCATGGCTTCCTTTAATCAAAATAGAATCTTTTTCAGTACGTATTTTTAATAAATCTTCAACCATAGCTTCTTTTTCATCTAAATCATAATAATGAAGATGTTGATCATCATACTTTGATTTTAATGCTGTTGCTAAAGATTTTATTTGTTCTCCGTAAAGATAAACGCTTTGAATTTTTTCATTATCAAAACTATCAGCCAAGCTGAGATGCATATCGCTAGATTGCTCACCTAATTCAAGCATATCACCCAAAACAACCATTCGATTACCTTCAACATCGCTGTTTGAGAATGCTTTGATAACAGCTTTTGCAGCTGTCGGATTTGAATTATAGACATCACTTAAAATTGACTCGCCCAAATGACCTCTAAGCCACTCTGTCCGATTCTTCGTTAAATCAAAATCACTAAGCGCCTTTACAATATTTTTAGGTGACACACGATAATGACGACCAACTGAGATAGCAGCCATCGCATTATCTACGTTATATGTGCCAATCATTGGAATTGTAAAATTAAAATCAGCCATTTCTCTCACTTTAAAGCTAGTCATTGTTTGATTGCCGACAACATTTGAAACACTCAAGTCAGCACTTTCACCATGACCGAAGCCAAATGATTGCTGTTCAATATTGGAAACACGTTCTCTTAATAACGGTTCATCTGCATTATAAACCAACAAGCCGTCTTCTTTCAGCCCATTCACAATTTCCATTTTTGCATCCGCAATTTTATCTCGCGTACCAAAAAATTCGATATGTGCTTCGCCAATCATCGTAATAACAGCGACATCAGGTTGTGCAATTCGACTTAAAAAGTCTAACTCACCAGGATGATCCATCCCCATTTCGACAACAACAACTTCCGTATTAGGTTCTATACTTAATAAAGTCATCGGTACGCCTAAATGATTATTGAAATTCGCTTCCGTTTTACAAACATTATATTGCTGACTTAAAATTTCTGTAATCATATCTTTAGTTGTCGTTTTACCGTTACTACCAGTAACTGCGACAACTTTAGGATTAATTTTATCCAAGTAATGTTTTGCTAAATCTTGGTAAGCCATTAATGTGTCATCTACTAAGATAGCTGGGATTTTCGTTGGCATTGTATCTTGATGGTCAACTGCCCATAAAGTCGCTGTTGCACCATTATCAATCGCACTTTGGATATAATCATGACCGTCATTTTCTGCCACAATAGGTACAAATAAACTGCCTTCCGTTAGTTGTCGACTATCAAATGAAACACTCGATATATTAATTGGTTCATCAGTAATTTCGTTCTTGGCGCTAACTGCGCTCGCAATTTCAGTTAATTGCATTTTCATTATATAAACCCTCGCATTCATATGACCATTAAATCTATTGTTTACTATTATTTGCCTGATTTTTTTTCAATGCTAATTGTAATAATTCTTCAATTAAATCACTGTAACTCAGCCCAACGGCTTCCCACAATCTTGGATACATTGCATTTTTATAAAATCCTGGCATTGTTGTAATCTCATTTAAATAAATATCTTGGTTAGCGCTAATTAAAAAATCACACCTAGCAAGCCCT
Source organism: Dellaglioa sp. CoH-55-MRSF-6 (assembly GCF_056782215.1). The sequence goes on along the minus strand of NZ_JBXAYJ010000001.1, from coordinate 371,174 downwards.
GATCCATCAATAACCGCAAAAGCTGTTTTAGAAAAACCAACTATCTTATCCAATAATTCCTCATCGAGTTCAACTGGAATTCTGGCTTCGTGATCTTCCTTCATTGCAAGTTTACGATCATAGACGTCATCAAACGACAAAATTTCTCCTGGTACACTTGTTGCGATTTCTTCGTTACCTAATAATCCAATTTCAATTTCACGTGCTACAATGCCTCGTTCTACAATCACTCGAGGACCAAGTTCAAAAGCATTATCAATTGCATATTGTAATTCAACACTATTATTCACCTGTGTAACACCGATTCCTGAACCCAAATTAGATGGTTTCACATACATTGGATAAAGTAATTCGCCCTCACATCTGGCAATCACACTTGCAGTGTTATTTTCCCAAGACTGTGAGTCAATCGCTTGGAATGGTACAACCGGAATTCCGGCTTGTTTAAAGAGTAATTTACTCATTATTTTATCATTACCGACAGCCGATGCTAGTACACTGTTACCAACATAGGGGATATTCAACGTTTCAAGTAGTCCTTGGACAGTTCCATCTTCACCATTTGGGCCATGTAAGACAGGAAAAACCACACTATCTTCAGGGTCAAATCCATTTGGCAAAAATTTTATTCCAGTTGAATTTTCATGATTATTCGTTGCTTGTCCTTTTTCATCTGTTTCTCTAAGTCTTAAATTATCAACAAATTTAACTGGTTCGTTAAGCGTCTGACCTTGCAGCCAATTCCCCGTTTTCGTAATATAAACTGGAATTACCGAATAGTATTGGTAATATATCGCTTGTGTTATTTGAAAAGCAGTTGAAAGTGAGATCTCATGTTCTGCACTTTTACCACCATAGAGTAAATAAACTCGCATTCGTATTGCCCTCCATTTTTTGCACGTCCTATTGTACCATTCTTTTTAAATTCAACAAAAATAAAAAAAGATAACATAATAATACGTTATCTTTTTAGAATATAATACTGTCTTCAAAAGCAGATTTGTTAGAAACTTCGATAAACCATTCTTGATCTACAAATCGATACTCCAAATTAGCAACTAACTTGGCACTTTCTGTCTCCAATGTTGGCTCATGCCACTTCATCTGAGAAACGTTATCTATCATAATATAGACAGGTAATATTAACTTCGTATTATTAATTGTGATCCTTGAAAAATCTAATATTACACCTTCAACAAATAATGGCATTAATTCTTCAACAATTTTTTTAGGTATCTTTTTCAACGTCATAGGACGTCGTCTAAACAGACCATTTTTTTCACGATACGATTGATTCGCATGTCTAATAATTGATTTAGAAAAAACATTATAAAATTGCGTTAAATAACGATAGTAGATTTTTAATGCATCATTTGGTAACGTTAAAAAAACGTAGTCATTCTGCAATTTATAGTAAAAAGGTGATTGAATATGAGAAAATGCATGTCCCAAATATAAGAATTCTGCTACTTCTCTTGGTGTTATTAATTCTAAATCATCTTGACTATCGAAATCAATCCAACTTTGCTTTAACCCAACAGTCTTTTTATTCAAATAACGTGCAGTATCTTCTTCCCCGGTTACCGTGTTAAATCCTGTTGCGATGTCAATTTCATTTTCATAATCCACTGGGTTTAACGATAAAATATTAGTTGGTAATCTGGGAATGCTTGTTATGAAATCTTCTTTGGAAATCCCATATGATAAAATCAAATGAGAAACCGTTTCAACATGAACGTAGACTAAATTGTCTCTCACCACTATCATCCCCATTTTATAAAATAGTTTACATTGCTTCTAATCTTTCAATTCTATCTTCCATCGGTGGATGTGTTTGAAATAATCCAGTTGTTTTTTTCTTCAATGGATTTGAAATATAAAGTGCCGCACTACTTGGATCGGCACGTTCCATTGGTTTACTATCAGAAATTTTTTCCAACGCATGGATTAGTCCTTGCGGATTACGCGTTAATTCAACAGCAGAAGCATCAGCCAAATATTCTCTGTTTCGAGAAAGTGCAAGCTGAGCAATTGTTGCTGCAATTGGTCCTAAAATAACCAATAATAATGATAAAATCATCAAAATAATTTCTAATGATCCGCCACCTTCTCGATCATCACTTCGACGGCGACCTCCGCCCCACCAAAATGAGTTCATTCCAATATTTACTAATAATGAAATTGCTGCCGATAATGCTAATGCAATTGTTGATAATCGAATATCGTAGTTGCGTACATGCGAAATTTCATGCGCCATAACGCCTTCTAATTCTTCACGATTTAATCGATTGATTAAGCCACTTGTTGCAGCAACTGCCGCGTGTTCTGGATTATTTCCCGTTGCAAACGCATTAGGACTATCATCTTCAATAATAAACACTTTTGGCATTGGAACTTGGCCCACAATCGCCATATCTTCAACAACATGCCATAATTCAGGTGCATCATCGACTGATTTTATTTCAGTTGCATGATTCATACTCATGACAACGCTAGTTGATTGTGAAATCATCAATCCCATATAAACAACTGCAATGACAACAGCCATAAGTAGTCCAGAAACAGCACTATTGAAAAAAACATAGCCAACGGCACTACCAATCGCAACCATCAATAAAACAAAACCAATTAAAACATAAACTGTTTTGCGCTTATTTCGCGCGATTTGATCATATAGCATTAGTTATCTCCTAACTGTTTAATCAAATGAAACGTTGGGTACAGCTTTTTCAGCTTCAGGGACTTCAAGATATTCTACTTTTGTAAAATGATGAATTCCGGCAACAATGTTACTTGGAAATGATTGAATTTTTGCATTTAAACTTGCAGCAGTTGAGTTAAATAGTTGACGTGAATAAGAAATTTTATTTTCTGTATTTGATAGTTCTTCCATTAACTTAGTGAATTCTGTGTTAGCTTTTAAATCTGGGTAACTTTCAGATAACGCAAAAATACTTTTCAATGATTGACTCAATTGATTAGAAACTTCCATTGTTGTTTCATGTGCATCCGTTGGTACTTGTGTTAATTGATTACGTAATTCAACTACTTTAGCAAATGTTTCTTTTTCGTGAGTTGCATATCCCTTAACAGTTGAAACTAAGTTAGGAATTAAATCATTACGACGTTTTAATTGGACGTCAATTTGACTCCATGATTCCTCAGTCCGGATTTTTGCTTTTACTAAACCATTGTAGCCGCTAATGTACATAATAACTAAAAGTACTACGATAACTCCGATAATAATCATTGCCATAATTTTCAGTCTCCTCTTTAAATATAAAGTGTCTTATTTTAGTTTCTATTCTTAATTATCATACCAAAGTTAGACCCTTTTAGAAAGCAATTAAGCTAACGGTTACACCAATTTATCTAACTAGTTTTAATAATGTGATTATTATGGCATAATAGCATTATTAAGAAATTTGTAAAGGGGATTATTAACATGAATGTATTATTTGTATGTATGGGAAATATTTGCCGATCACCAATGGCTGAAGCAATGTTACGAGACGATTTAGCTAAGTTAAACCTTTCTGACCAAGTAACTGTTGATTCTGCTGGCACAAGTTCTTCACAAGAAGGAAATGGCGCCCATGAAGGGACTATTACTAAACTTGTTGAACATCAGATTCCAACAGATGGCTTAATCTCACGTCCGGTTAGTTACTTAGATTTCATTAATAGTGATTTAATTATTGCAATGGATGATATCAATGTTGAGCGTCTTGAAAAAGCTGCACCTGCATCTAAAAAAGAAAAAATCGTTAACTTCCTTTCAATTGTTCCCGGTAAAGAAAAAGAATCTGTTCCTGATCCATGGATTACTGGTGACTTTGACGAAACTTATAACTTAATTAGTCTTGGAATGCCTTACTGGATTGATTATATTAAAGCACAAATTAAATAATAAAAATGACCACAAATTTTAAAATTTGTGGTCATTTTTATTATTTATTATTATGAATCATTTTAAAATACTTTTGAACTGTTTTTGGTGCAGCATTGTATGTCCAATCTTTAACATACTCACCTTGGACCATCAAACGTCCGGCACCCGTATCATCACAAGTAATTAATGTGACTAATTTTTCTCCGGGTACATCATCAATAACTTGAACGTCTGTTGCTTTGATATATTTCATTTTAGATGTTTCATACTCATAAATCTTTTTAGCATCTGTTAAATAGATTTTTTGGCCAATTTTCATGCTAACTAATGGACTAAACAATAAATCCTTTCGAATCATATGATGTCCAGCAAGTGCATAATTACCCTCGCCCATTTTTTGGTTTTCCTTTAAAGTTCCAGCAGCAAGTGCCAAGGTATCAGTGCTAACGCCTTTAGCAATCGGCAAGTTCATTGAGACATCCGGAATACTAATTTCTCCAAGTAAAACCAAATTTTTTTCATTTGCTTTTGCTTTCACGACATCTGCCGTATTCAAACTCTTAACTTCACTAAAATCAAAGGATGCTTTTTTATTTTTATTTTTATCGACTAATTCTGAATTAATGGTTGGGTCTGTTAGTCCAACAATAAAGTTTTTAATTTGTTCATTGAATACTAGCGAAAGCCCCACCAATAACAATAGTATTAATAATATAGTTGTTAGCCATTTTTTCCAACGACTTTTTTTAGCTGCTTTATTTTTTTCCATTAATAACCCCCACTTTCGCTTAACAACTATTTTACCATATAACTTTTATCCTTGTTTAGTGTTATGATTATAATTATCAAAAAATATCTTTAGGGGGACTGTTTAATTTGTTGACTTCACTAAAATCAACATTTTTTCGTTCTAGACAACCTTGGGAACAAAATTTATTTGTTTTATGGTTTGGTACGTTCATGGCTGGCGTGGCATTTAGTTTAATTATGCCATTTATGTCACTTTATATTGATACGTTAGGTGACTTCACCAAAACCGAATTAAATTTTTATAGCGGCATTACCTATTCATCTACATTTTTAATTACCGCCATTGTTTCCCCACTATGGGGTCGTTTAGCTGATCGAAAAGGTCGTAAATTAATGATTTTAAGAGCTTCATTCGGAATGGCCATTGTTTTAGGCCTGATGGGGCTTGTCAGTAACGTTTACCAATTAATTGCGTTACGTTTATTACAAGGTGTCTTTTCTGGTTATATTAGTAACTCACAGGCACTGATTGCAACAGAGACACCCAAGCGGCAAAGTGGTAAAGCACTCGGTATTTTAGTTACCGGTAGTGTTACTGGTACTTTATTTGGACCACTAATCGGTGGCGCAATAGCTGGGGTCTTCGGCTATCGTATTACCTTCTTCATTACTGCTGCGATTTTGCTAATTGTTTTCTTACTTAGTTATTTCTTTGTACATGAACATTTTACGCCTGTTGAAAAAGGTGAAATGCAAACGTCAAAAGAAATCTTCAAGAAATTACATCATCCTAAATTAATTATCGGGATGTTTGTCACTACCTTAATCATTCAAGCATCAAATTATTCCATTAGTCCTATTCTAAGCTTATACGTTCGAGAACTCTTACATAACGTTGGAAATGTTACCTTTATCAGTGGGTGTGTGGCTTCTATTCCAGGAATAGCAACGCTAATTGCTGCGCCTCGCTTAGGAGTACTAGGCGATAAAATTGGAACAGAACGTATTTTAAAAATTGCACTTACTGTCGCAATTTTCATTTTTATTCCAATGGCATTAGTGACTAATGTTTGGCAACTTGGCGGCTTACGTTTCTTAATTGGGATTACGGATGCCGCAATGTTACCTGCAGTTCAAACAATTCTAACAAAAAATACACCGGCAGAATTCACAGGTCGAGTGTTCAGTTACAATCAATCATTCCAAGCCATGGGATCAGTCGTTGGTCCTATGATTGGCTCTACCGTTTCTGGCGTATTCGATTACAAAGGTGTCTTTATTTCTACCGCTATTTTAGTTGGTATTAATCTCATCTGGGTTCTCTACGTCACAAAAGGGATGTATTCACGAAAAGCTGAATAGTAACGTTCAATCTAGTTGAACGTTACTATTTTTTTGTATAAAAAAAGGAAGAAGCTTATTGGCTTCTTCCTTTTCGAAATAGTTCTTATTTTGCAGCGTTTGCGTCTGTAAGACCATATTTCTTGTTGAAACGATCCACACGGCCATCGGCTTGAGTGAATTTTTGACGTCCAGTATAGAATGGATGTGAATCCGATGAAATTTCGACACGAATCAATGGGTATGATTTGCCATCTTCCATTTCAATTGTTTCTTCTGAATGTTTTGTTGAACCTGAGATAAATTTGTAACCTGAAGTAGTATCCATAAATACAACTTCATGGTAATCTGGATGGATTTCTTTTTTCATAAGTAAGTATTCTCCTTTGCCCTAATCCATCTGCTGAATTAGAGTTATTCTTTATATTACAACATGCACAATCTTATCACGAATTAACTCGTTTTACAATTAAATTTTATTTACTTGTTTTTGTTAACTCTTTTAAAAATTCAGCATTATTTTTTGTTTTCTTCATTTTTTGGATAACACGTTCCGTAGCACCTAGTGAATCGCCTGTCATCATCTTTCGAATCTGCCATAGTTCTTCAATTGTTTGCTTAGATAATAATAATTCTTCTTTACGTGTACTTGATTTTTTTAAATCGACAGCAGGGAAGATACGGCGTTCAGCAAGCTCTCTTGAGAGTTGTAATTCCATATTACCGGTTCCTTTGAACTCTTCATAAATCACATCATCCATTCGGCTACCCGTATCAACCAAAGCAGTTCCTAATATTGTCAGGCTTCCACCTTCTTCAATATTACGTGCAGCACCAAAGAATTTTTTAGGTCGATAAAATGCTGCTGGATCAATCCCACCTGATAACGTCCGTCCGCTTGGCGGAATCGTTAAATTATACGCTCTAGCCAAGCGAGTAACTGAATCCATTAAAATAACAACATCTTGCTTATCTTCAACTAATCGCATTGCACGTTCTAAAACAAGTTCAGAAACACGCGCATGGTTCTCTGGTTGTTGATCGAATGTTGACGATACAACATCACCTTTAATTGATCGTTCTAAATCAGTCACTTCTTCAGGTCGTTCATCAATTAATAGTACGATTAATTTTACATCGGGATGATTTTCTGCGATTCCTTGAGCAATCTCTTTAAGTAAAGTTGTTTTCCCAGCTTTAGGTGGTGCCACGATTAAACCACGTTGACCAAATCCAATAGGAGCAAATAAATCAGTTAATCTCGTTGAAAGATTTTGACTAGTTGTTTCTAAAGTTAATTGTCGATTAGGATATAAGGGCGTCAGTGCAGGAAAATGTGGACGTTCCTTTGCTTCTTCTGGATTTTTACCATTAACTGTATCAACGTGCATTAACCCATAATAACGTTCATTAGGCTTTGGTGGTCGTGCTTTACCTCCGACTAAATCCCCATTTCTTAAATTAAATCGCTTAATTTGTGAGGCAGAAATATAAATGTCCTCTTGTGATGGGCCGTAGTTAATTGGACGCAAAAAACCGAATCCATCCTGATTGGGAACAATGTCTAAGACACCTTCCATCAAAATGAATCCTTGTTGTTTTGCTTGAGCCCTTAGAATTGCCAAAGACAATTCTTTTTTATTCATTTGGCTATAATATTGTATTTTATATTCTTGGGCATAGCCATAAATTTCTTTAAGCGTCTTGTCTTTTAATTCACCCATCGTTAAGAAGTCGCTCATTTAATCACCTAATCTTCATCAATAATTTCTACATCAGCAGATAAATTTGTCATTTTTTGTACAACGCAATCATAACCACGTAAAATATTATCGGCTTTCTCAATGACAGTCGTACCATTAGTCATTAAAGCAACTTCAAGTAATGCAGCACCTGCACGAATTTCATCTGCATAAACAGTTTGGCCTGTTAATTCAGTTGATTGATTGATTCGAATAATGCCATCTTTTGATTCAATCTTAACACCCATTCGTTGCATTTCTGGAATGTGCTTAATCCGTTCAGGATAAAGTGTATCAATAATACGACTCTCACCTGTAGCCTTGAGCATAACGGCAGTAATTGGTTGTTGCAAGTCAGTTGCAAACCCAGGATATGGTGAAGTTGTCACTTCAATTGGGATAATTTTATCGCCACCAGGAACAAAAATACTATCTTCATTCACTTGGAAAGTAACGCCCATTTCACTAAGTTTAGCTAAAAATGAATCTAAATGTTCAGTAATAACATTCTTAATTAAAACGCCCTCACCCATTGCAGCAGCAAGTGAGATATAAGTACCAGCTTCAATACGATCTGGAATAATCGTATGCGTATTAACAGCTTTTAAGCTATCAACACCTTGAATTCTGATTTCACCAGTCCCCGCACCACGAATATGAGCACCCATATTATTCAAGAATGTTGCAATATCAATGGTTTCAGGTTCTTTTGCAGCATTTTCAATGATTGTGGTTCCTTTTGCACGGACAGCAGCCAATAAAATGTTAATTGTTGCACCCACTGAAACAAGGTCCATAAAAATACGGGCTCCCTTTAATCCTTCAGGGCCACTCGTAATAATCACTGCGTCTTCTTCTTCGATAACTTCAGCGCCAAGAGCTTTAAATCCCTTGATGTGTTGATCAATCGGACGTGGTCCAATATTATCACCACCAGGAAATCCAACAACTGCACGACCGAACCGACCTAATAAGGCACCCATAAAGTAATAAGAAGCTCTTAAACTTTTAATGGCACCACCAGGTAAAGGTTCATCCTTAATCATCGTAGGATCTACCATTAAGTTACCAGCGTTAAATTCAGACTTAACATTCATTTGATCTAAAATTTTCATTAAATTATGTACATCTAAAATATCGGGGACACTGTCAAAATGCACAGGTGTATCCGCAAGAATAGCTGCAGGAATCAATGCAACAGTACTATTCTTAGCACCACCGATTATTACTTCGCCAGACAGTTTTTTACCGCCTCTAATAATCATCTTTTTCATTTATTATTTCCTCACTTAAAAGTGCTTTCACAAATTGATTATAACTATATTAATAATAAAGAAAAAGTTCACGAAATACAATAGATATTCGCCACTTTATCCAAATATACAATCTTGCCTGATACTATTTTAATAATTGAGCCATATCAGCTGGGAGTTCTGATTCAAAAGCTAATTTTTTACCCGTAAATGGATCTTCAAAGCTTAATTTAGCAGCATGTAATGCCTGTCTATCAATACCTTTGTCCATCGGGCCATCATATAACGCATCCCCAACCAAAGCATGATGAATAAAATCAAAATGTACACGAATTTGATGTGTTCGGCCCGTAACTAACTTCACATCAACTAATGTGTAGTCTGGAAATCTCGTTACAACTTTATAAGTTGTTTCTGAGGCTTTTCCTTCAGCCATAACAGAACGACGAATTTCGCCTTCCTTTTTACCAATTGGTTCTTTAATATCTCCTTGATCACTTTTAACGTCACCTGCAACAATTGCTAAGTATGATTTTTCTAACTGACCATTACTTAATTGAGCAGCAATCAAACTATGTGCAAATCCATGCTTAGCTAATAAAACAAGTCCACTTGTAAAACGGTCTAAACGCGTAATAACATGTGGCACGAAACTACTTGAATGAGTTGCAATCAAATGGCCTTTAACACGGTTAACCAATGTTGTATCTTCATTAGATGGGCCTGGCACGGTTACCATACCAGCTGGCTTATCGACTACTAACCAGTTTTCATCTTCAAAGACGATATTTAATGGTTCATCACTTGCATGTATGGCATCGTTATCTGGTTCTTCTGGCAACGTCAAAATAACTTCATCACCATCAATCAGTTGATAATCCCAATATTCATTCTTTTTGTTAACTCGAACTTGTCCCTCGCCTTGTTTAATTCTGGCGATTAATCGTTTACTAACGCCAACCTCAATTAAAAATTTTTTTAAACTAATTGTGCCTTCACCATTGTTTGTTAGCGTAAATTGCATGTCATTATCCTTCATTTCTCGTCATAACGTTTATTCTCTATCTTATCACACTTGGTAGCCTATAAAAAAAGGCGATTATAATCGTTAAATTATAATCGTCTTTTTTTATTTTGTAATAAATAAATGTTTGCCCAATTCGATACTGTTTAATGCTTCAAAAGAAATCCCCCACGAATATCTCTTGTTAGTTCTCTATAATATAGAGTATACCGAATGATTCATGGGTTGTACTATCAAAAAAAAAACTAGAAACATTTTTACTGATAGTGTTTTCTATTCACGTTTAACAGTCGTTTCCCCATCTCTGGCATATCATTATCAAGTCCTAATGCAGTGATAATATACTTATCAAATGCATTGTTTTTATAATTTTTATTCATGAAATTAGTAACCACCATATCATATCGTTGACTAGAATCATAAATACTGACATTAACGCGTAAATTAATATTTAAATCTTGACTCATATTTCTGACAAATAATTCTTTAATTCGCTCGTTTGCATTTAAATCAACCCCAACTGTTAACATGGTTTCTTTTTCTAACAATCTAGCGCTAAAAATTTCGACCATTTTATTAATAAATGGCTGCCTGTATCGCTTATAGAAATCAGACCATTTTTTAGCTAATAATGGACTGTCGATTAATTCATCCATGGCAATCTCAACATGACGTCGAACTGAATGATTTGAATATTTTTTTCGATAACTATTCATCATGTAAGTTCCCACGGCATCCATCGTTCCATGAAAACAAAATGCTTCAGTACAAATTGGGTACAATGATTTACTAACATTTTCACCGATAATTTTAACATCTAATTTAGATTCAAATCCTTGTTCCAAATATTTAACAGCTTGTTGAAGTTTGGTGTTATTTGTGTGATTAATTGCAATAAAATCGCGGGACAAGTAAGCACTTGAAGGAACTGAAACAAAAGCAGTTGTCCAAGCGTAAAGTAGGGCGCTCTCAAAATGAACATCAATTTTATTTGAGAACTTAATATAAATATCTTGCATCTTTTCTTCAACTTGGTTAAATAGTGAATTATTTGCAATCATATCTGCTAAATCATCAGAAATCACCCAATTATCACGATCTTTTCGCATCATTCGATGAACACTGACCTTCATCCAAATTCTAGTCCTCATTAAATTACTATCATTCACATTGAAGTTAAAATATGTTTCAAATACTTTAATGTATTCAAGAATGACGCCCGCTTCTATCGTATCATTATAGTTAAAATCTGTCGCTAGAAATAGTGAATAGTAAAAAAATCTAATTTGTAATTCAGAACCAACTACCTCACCATGTGCAATTTTAATCTGAAATTCAGACAACAAATTATTAAGTTGCTTAATTCTTCTGAAGATAGATGATTCACTAACATTTAAACTAAGACTCAAATTTTCAATACTGCTATTTTCATCATAATAGAATGCCATTAAAATTTGGTAATTAATAGACTCTTTCACATACCGATAAACCGTTTCGTAAAAATTAATTTTGCCTTTACCTATAAATTGAATGTTATTCTTTTTTATGATCATATAGGGTTCATCACCTGAATTGAATTCGCCATCCAATTACTCTAGTGCAACTCGCAAAGCTGTATTTGAAACATTTAATCGATTACAGATTACTTTTCTTGATAACCCATGTTCATTTAATGATAGCAATTCAATAATTTCACATATTAAAAACTCTGGTCGATCCAGAATATCTTTTTTGTACATTTATTCCTCCGAGAATTCTCATAATTACCAGCATGTCAACTTTAGTAAGAATATTATATATTTTATTTTAACACAAAACATTAAAAAGAGAATTTTCTAACACTATCTTAACAATTATCGTTAACCAGTTAGTTTCTATTTGATTTCTAAATAAAAAAGATTAACTTAAATAAGTTAATCTTTTTACGTTTAAACTTGTTTAATAAACTTAACGAATGCTTGTTGGCCGTGGTCATCTTGTTTATAAACCCCAGCATCTTCAAGAACACGCATAAAGACTTTTCCAACTTCGTTTTGTACGAGCTCACTAACCGTCTCTTTAGAAATCATCGAATTATCACGCTTAATTTCATCAGCCCAAGTTTTATGATAAGCCGCCATGACATTTGGTTGATCTGTTAGATACTTCTCAACCTCTGTTATTTCAGTTTTCAAACGAGGTGGTAAAATAGCTAATCCCATAACTTCAATCAAGCCAATGTTTTCTTTTTTAATATGTTGAACATCAGCATGTGGATGATAAATACCATCTGGAAATTCATCAGATGTTTGATTATCTCGCAAGACTAAATCCAATTCATAACGACCGTCACGCATTCGAGAAATTGGCGTCACAGTATGATGTGGCGTACCGTCAGCATCTTTTGCCAAAATTTGTGCATCGGCATCACTATATTCTTGCCAAGACGTTAAAATTTTTGCTGCTAAATCAGCTAATCGTTCTGGATTTTCACCATTTAAACGAATGACTGACATTGGCCAGTTCACAATACCTGCTTGAATGTCATCAAATCCTGCAAATTGCATTGTTTGACTCATTTCTGCCTTTGCCATTGGAAAATCATGACGTCCACCTTGATAGTGTTCATGCGTTAAAATTGAGCCACCTACAATTGGTAAATCTGCATTACTTCCCGCAAAATAGCCCGGGAATTTTTTAACAATTTGAAGTAAATCTGAAAATGTCGTTTTGTTAATTACCATAGGTTCATGCTTTTCATCTAAGAAAATTGAATGTTCATTGAAGTAAGCATAAGGCGAATATTGAAAGCCCCATGTTGCATCCCCCAAATCAAATCGTACAATCCGATGATTGCGACGAGCTGGGAAATCTAGTCTTCCAGCATAGCCTTCATTTTCCATACATAATTGGCATTTAGGATAACCCGTTTGTTTCATTGTTTTAGCTAAAGCAATTTGCTTTGGATCTTTTTCAGGTTTAGATAAATTAATGGTGATTTCTAAATCACCATAATTTGTTGGTACCTGATAAGCAATGTTTTTCGCAATAGCCGCAACTTTGATGTAATCGTTAGCCTGACTTAATTCATAAAAATAAGCCAAAGCTTTCTCTGGGTCTTTTGCGTATAAATCCCAGAAATGTTTATTCACGTGACTTGGAATTGGTGTGACCAGATCCATTAATTTAGCACCAAGAATATCTTGCTCCGCGATTAGAGCACTGATTTTCTCGTTTTTGATTGCTAAATTAAGTAGCTCGTCTTTAACAGCAATTATTGTGTCAGAAACTGGTTCAGTTACTTCTATCTCTGATTCACCAACCAAATCTAAAACGACGTTTACTAAATAAATTTTATCATCTGTCGAATAAGTCGTTGGATCAAACTGAATAACTTTATCGACGAATTTTGAAATTAATTGTTTAGAATCCATGTTTTTCCCTCTATCTCTTTATGCTTAATCTAATTTTTTAGCGCCATCAGCAATTTCTGCTAAATAGAAACTTGGTGCATAACCGATTTTTTCTTCGTAGATACGACCCACTTCACTTTCAAATGCGTCAACTTTGTCTTTAGCAACAATGGCAATTGCACAACCACCAAAACCAGCACCAGTCATTCGAGCACCTAGTACTCCTGGTTGTTCCCATGCTGTTTCAACAAGTGTATCAAGTTCAATACCCGTTACTTCATAATCAAATTGTAATGAAACATGTGAAGCGTTAACTAATTTACCAAAACGTACTAAATCTTCATTTTTCAAAGCTTCTTGAGCCATAATCGTCCGTTGGTTTTCTGAAACTGCATGACGCGCACGTTTTAGAAGGTTTTCTTTTTGGATTAAGTATGTTTGTAAATCAAAGCTAGCATTGTCCAAATCACCTAATGATTTAATATCATTTTTCTCTTGTAATAATGCTAATGCTGCTTCACATTCACTACGTCGTTCATTATATTTAGAATCTGCTAATTCGCGACGTTTATTTGTATTCATAATAATAATAACGTTGTCTTTTAAATCAATTGGTACTAAATCGTAATCTAGTGTATTTGTATCCAGTAAGATAGCATGATTTGCTTTACTCATACCGACTGCAAATTGATCCATAATTCCTGAATTAACACCGATAAATTTATTTTCTACCATGACACCTGTTTTAACAAGATCAACACGATCAATGTCTAAATTAAATTGATCTTCTAAAATAACACCCATCAATAATTCAATTGATGCAGATGATGATAAACCAGCACCATTTGGAATGTTACCTTCAAGTAAAATATCTAATCCTTTATCAATAACATAACCTTGCTCTTTCAAGTAAACAATCATCCCTTTTGGATAATTAGCCCAGTTATGTTCTTTTTGATATGATAAATCACTTAAATCAAATGAGACAACGCCATTATCTTTAAAGTTATTTGACATGATATTAATTGTTGTATCATCACGTTTTGTTGCAACTGCATATGTGCCTAATGTAATTGCTGTTGGGAAAACATGTCCACCATTGTAATCAGTATGTTCCCCAATTAAGTTGATACGACCTGGTGAGAAGTAACTTGCATTTGCGTCCACACCGTAAACATCTTTAAATTCGCTCTTTAATTCATTAATTTTCATTATATTTTCCTCCAATTTATTAACCGCTTTCATTTTACTAAATATTTACTAAAATTACAATCTTTTTACGACATTCTTTTTATTATGGTAAACTGATACACATAACCAATCAATCAGGAGGTAGTCATGGCAACACTTAAAGACATTGCACAGTTGGCAAAAGTTTCTAATGCAACTGTTTCTCGCGTGTTAAATTACGATCAAACATTATCCGTTGGCGACGATACACGTAAACGAATCTTTGAAGCAGCTGAAAGTTTAAATTATTCAAAAAATAAAAAGAAATCCAGTACACCTCAAGGTAAGATTGCTATTATCGAATGGTATACAGAAAAAGAAGAATTAGATGACCTGTATTACCTTTCAATTCGAATTGGTATCGAACGTAAATTAATTGAACTCGGTTATGAAATTACACGTTTTTTCCAAAATGATCAATTTAGCGCCTTGACTGATACTCTTGGTGCTATTGTTATCGGTAAATACAGTGCAGCACAAATAGCCGGATTTAAAGAACTAAATTCTAATTTAGTTTTTGTTGATATGAACACACTAAATTTTGGTATTAGTTGCGTCATGACTGATTTCAAAACGCCAGTTACAACCGTTATTGACCATTTTAAAAAACAAAATTTAACTAAAATTGGCATGATTGCAGGACAAGAAAGTACATTTGATGATGTCAATTTAGGCCCAGATTCCCGCTTCACTCACTTTAAAAATCACTTAGAACGTACTAGCAACTACCATCCCGAATGGGTTTATACAGGCGATTTCACGCCAGAATCAGGTTATCAATTAACCTTGAAATTATTAAATGATCAATCAGATAATTTACCAGAAGCGTTGTTTATTGCAAATGACGCAATGGCTGTCGGTGCATTACGTGCATTAAATGAAATATCAATTAAAGTGCCTGAACAAATCAGTTTAATTAGTTTTAATGACACATCTATTGCTGAATATACTTTCCCAACGCTTAGTTCAGTTAAAGTTTATACAGAAAAAATGGGTCAATCTGCTGCAGAACTATTAGTCAATCAAATGTCGATGACTGAAATTATCCCTCAGATTATTACCATTGGAACAACCTTAACACTTAGGAATAGTTCCAAATAAAAACAACTGGTATTCAGAAATTAATCTGAACATCAGTTGCTTTTTATTTTTTATTACGACCAATTAACCAGAATACTAGACCAACAGCAAGTAAAATTAAACTACCCACTAACATGGTATTAAATGTGTCACTGATATAATTATTCACAATATCAGTAAAAACAGAAGCTTTACTAGACACAATACCAATTAGGCCACTGTACAAGGCAATTGCAGAACCAATTGAAACTAGAACACCACTCCAGATTGCACTGAATCCGACGTATTTAAGCGGTATAAAGAATGCCCGATTAATAGCCAGTAAGAGTAGCGCAAAAATAACAGAAGCTATTAAACTATACATAAAGGCTGTTTGGACTATTACTTTTACCGAACTAACTGTACTAGCAATTTTTGAAAGATATGGCGTTTGGATATTATTCGTCAAATATTCACTTAAATTACTTTTAAAAGTTGCGACAATCCCATCAATTTTAGCGCTAACCAACGGATTTGATGTGTCCGTTTTTTTCATAACGTTGCTAGCAACTTGATTGGTAATCTCAGTTGGATTGATGACAGTTTGTTTTCCAGCATATACGTTACTAAAACTATTTTTCGCAATGTTAGTAACTTGTTGATTCGTTAAAGCATCTTTAACAGCTGACGTTGGCACATCATTTAATGTCGCAATACTTGAAATACCATCATTCATCTGTCGTGTCACAAGTGTCACGTTCGAATCTGTTAAAATTTTTTCTTCAGTATAAGTTTGATTCAAAACGGTTATTTTTAAGACACTTGTCACAAATAGTACGATTAAACTAAGGCTCAAGAAGAAAGATATCCAGCCGTTTAGACCTTTATGGTTGTCTATCTGATAGGTCTCAGTATGTTGCTTTTGGAATTCTGCACGCATGATTCTATCCCCTTTTGTTAATTCTCAAATTATTTAAATTTTAACATTCAATTGTAGGTTAATTGTACGCGACATGATTGAAAAATGGTAGTTTGATTTATTAATCATGAAATTTTATCATTATGCCCCATTATGTTATTATCCCAGTAATTACTGTTTAACTTTTTCAAACTAGAAAGAGGTTATATCATGCCTAATAGCTTAGGATTAATTTTAAAAGAAACTCGCCAATCGCTACACTTAACTCAAAAAGAAGTTTCCAAAGATATTTGTGCGCAATCGATGCTTAGTGCTATTGAAAATAATAAATACATACCTAATGCACAGCTCTTAATCCAACTATGTCATAAATTATCGATTACTTTAGACCAAATAAGTCTTCTGGAAAATTTTGATATCAGTTCAGAAAATGAATTCAATGAACGTGTATCTAAGTTATGTAATCAACACCAATACAAAGAGTTACTCCAGTTTCTAAATAAAGAAACGGTTACCAATAATTTAAAAACGGATAAGCAACTTCAGGCATACTATTATTATATCGGTATTGCAACTCTACATACTGAAAATAAATTGATTGCTACCGAAAAATATATTAAGTTGTCCCTTGCTTCCAGTAATAAAATTCTGCCAGATACCCTTACCCGACTTGGTACCGTCTCTTTGGCCTTTATATATGCAAAGCAAAATTTACAAAATAAGGCTGAGAAATATATTGATCAGACTTTTATGGACTTTAATAAATTATTTTATGAAGAAAATCAAAATATTTTATTCTATTTGACAGCACTTATTTATTTTAAGCTCAATAATTTAACAATGTCTCTTAATTGGATAAACAAGTCTGTTAAATTCGCTACTGATCATAACTCACACTATATGTTAGCCAACTCTTTTTATTTAATGGCTCAAATTGCAAAAAGAGCAGAAGATAAAGATAATTTTTTAGCCGCTACTGAAAAGCAACAGCTACTAACTGGCCTTTTTAATGAACAAATTTATAAAAATATTTAGAATATCAGAATACTGATTTTTAATTTTTACTCAAATTGGATAGGATGAAGTCATCAAATAAAAGGAGGTTTCATCCTATGGAAAAACCACTATTTTCAAATGTTATTTCAATCAAATCAAGTAAAGAAAAAATCGCGTTGTTTTTAAAAAATCCGGAAACTTTACTGAAATGGATACCTGATATTATTCAGGTACAGCCAATTGACAACAATAAATTCAATATTCACAGAACAGATTCTGCTTTGAATAAAAATGAGGAAATTTCTGTTAGTTCAGAAAATGATACAATCTACTATGAAAGTACCGGAGGAAAACTCGAATACACTCTAATTTTTAATTTGACTAGTAAAAATGCAACAACATTATTAGAAGAAAATTTTTACTTGTCTGAAAATGATCATTCACATTTACCATTAAAATTACTCATGCCAATCGCTAAACATGCCTTTAATTCAAACTTACAAAGCTTTAAACGAATAATTGAAAACAACTAAAAAAGAGATTCCTGCAAGGAGTATGGCTAATTTTTGTTACTTCTTGGTAGCTTGTAAAATTAATCCGAACGCTGTTCGGACAAAAAAGGTCAGCTTCCTTTAAAATGGTGTTTACCACAAACACACTTTCTAGGAACTGATCTTTTGTCTAGTATAACCTAATCTGAACGAATTAAAATTGAAACTTTCTGTGAGTTAGAACTATCTAATTCTGAAATGACCATCATTTAAACCGTTCACCAGGTTTCAAATTATAGTTGCAGCGCCTTAATGATTTCAACTTTTTTAAACTATATAATATAGATTTTTGTTTCTAAAAATCGTTATAAAAAACAAATTTAACACCATCATAGCTGCCTTTCAAGAGAAAAATTTCAAATTCTTTTACACAAACGTTAATATATTGTTCTACATCCTCTTTTTTAAGTAAACCTGGAAAGTCTTCGATAGACATATCATCAAAATCAGCATCCAAGTCTTCAATAATTTCACTAATATCACGATCAATTATTTCGTTGACCCCAGTCGATAAGTATTTGTTATTTTTCAAAGTTACCAGTTTATATTGTTTTATCAGAATACCATTATAATAGTGAAAGTCTAAATAGAATCTTCGTAGCGCTTCATCCTTACTATAACTCATGTTTTCTAAAATATATTTTTTATAAACAGTTTTTAGCCAAATATCATCAGATATAAGATGAAGATAATATCCTAGTTGAAACGTATTCAAACATGTTCCATACTCCTCTAGAAACATGTTTGGAAACATATCATGTTCTCCATCTTCGCGTTTCACCATAAAGTGCGTAAGCTCTTTGGGTGTTCTCGAATTTTTGTTAACATCTGGAGTAATACTTCCAATTAAAAAATCATTTCCAAACCCATGCTTATTATTTATTACTTGTGCAATTGATAAATGCATTATTCTTGATCCCATTTGTCTAACATCCTTTTTTTACTGTGTGAGTATAATAATCTTGTAAGTATAATTTACTGTCATTTGCATAAAAACCCTCTTTAATCATGAGATGTGGCAACGCAACACAATTTTTCCCCATTGTAACACCTGGATATGTCATAGTGTAAGCTCCAATGCGACAGTGATCACCTATAATGGCTCCAAATTTTGAACTTGTTTTTAAATATGTTTTATCATCGAAAAAAATTTTTTTTGTTTTATGCCATCCAGTCGCGTCAATTTCATCATACAAGTTAAAGCTGGAAGTCGACGCATAAGCTGAAAAGTTTACATCACTTCCAATAAAAGACCGCGTTATTGTATTAAAGTGTGCAATATGCGTATCATCCAGAATCACACTATTAATAATCTCCGAGGAATGCCCAATTATAGTATTTTCCCCAATATAACAGCCACCTCGAATAAATGCACTTTTCCCAATCAATGCATTGTCTTTGATGACTGCTGGGCCTTTGATGTAAGCAAACCCCTGAATAATAACATTTTCACCGATATACACATTCCCCTCAATAATTGCACTCTTTGATATTTGGCTACTATTTGCAGTGTATGAATGATTTAATCTAGTTAGATCCACATAATTAAAATTATCCAAAAAATCAACAACAGTTTGCTTCAACATACCATTACGCAATCTCTCATCATTAACGTCTATAAAATTGTGTAAATCAACAACGTTCTTAGTTTTCATTATTTCCACCAGCTTTACTCAACTCTCCATTTAATAATTCCGTTTTAGTTCCAATCCAAGTTCTAATTGAGCTTAAACCATATTTATTGAACATATATTTTCTTTTCCTTAGCGTATATTTTTTAGCTTCTTCGGTGCTTACTGTATTTTTATTTTTTTCATGTGGATAGTGAACTGCAATCGCAGATCTATCAAGGATAAATCTAATATGATGCACAAATGCGTTAATAGCGAAATCTGCATCCTCTCCACCATAAGTTGTGTAAGCCTCATCGAATCCTCCGATTCTTTGATAGGCATCTTTTGATATTCCAATATTACATGACCAACCAATTACCCATGGTGCTGGCCACTTAGACAAATCATCTCCCATTGACTGGTATACTGATTCACGGCGATCATACGCATTTAAATTCAATAATACTTGAATCGTGCCATCGACATCCGCCGCATTAAAGTTATCAATAATTGCCTGTTTATATTTATCATGATCATCAAATCCCGCAACATAACCAATCACAAAACTATTTTCATTATTTACTAAAATTCTATGGTACTCACTCACAAATGTACTACAAACTGCAATACCAGCATCAATAAATACGAGATATTTACCCCCAGAGATATTTGCTCCAGCATTTCTCGCTTCAGAAACCTTAAATCCATTATCCGACTGATAATAGTACTTAATATTCAGTGATGTCTCAAATGCCTTAACAATTGAGATTGTTTCTTCAGACGATCCATCATCGACAACTATTACTTCAAAAGTCGTATTATTCAGTTTTTGTTTAAGTAGTGACTGCAAACTAATTTCAAGTAATTTATTCCGATTGTAGGTTGGAATGATTACGGATATATCAAAATTTTCCATTACTATGCGCTCCCTTTAAGACTAACTTAGTGCTATTATTTTCGTACAGCTTTAAAAACGGTGTGTAAACAACAAAAGACATAATGATAATTACGATTTGAAACACAACATATTTATAACTTCCTAGCAAAAAGCCTGAAATTAATGGTGGTGTTATCCACGGAAGAATGACACCGTTAAACGGCGGAATAACTCCATATAGAATACAAAGATATAAAGACATTCCGGTAATAACTGGAATAAAAATGAACGGTACTACCATGTATGGATTCAATACAATTGGTAGTCCAAAAACTATTGGTTCGTTAATATTAAATAAACAAGGTACAAAAGCACCTAATCCTAGCTTGCGATTACCTGACTCTTTTGAAAAAATAATCATTGATAGAATAAGCCCTATACTAATACCGCTTCCTGTCATAGTAATAAATTGATTTAAAAACTGTTGAGTTACTATATGCGCTCCATTCACTATTGTTAGATTATGGTGTGCTGCTATAATCGACTGGTTTTCAATAGTATTTGTCAATAAAATCGGTGTTATTACTCCACCAATAACGGAATTACCGTGAATGCCAAAAAACCAAAAAACTGAAATCAATGCCGAGATAGAAATCACACCAAAAAACGTGTCCGATAAGTTTTGTAAAGGAAGCTGCAAAAGAGTATAAATAGTCTCTACGAAGGTTCTTTTTATGATAAATTGAAATACAAATTGAACGACACCTATAACAATAAAACAACAAAACATCGGAATTAAAGACTCAAAAGCTATTCCAACATTACTCGGTAAATCTTTAAAAACTTTATTT
The DNA here is from genome assembly GCF_056782215.1 of Dellaglioa sp. CoH-55-MRSF-6. Next base: position 349,684 of record NZ_JBXAYJ010000001.1, on the reverse strand, counting down.
CCAATCCTTAAGTTAACAATCTTTTCAAAGAAAATAGGGATGAGTATTCCGATTAACATCGCTGCAATAATCCCCTTGCTTCCAATCCAATCAATGGTTATATTCTTTACTATTTTTACATTTTCTGCTCCACAAAGAACTAAAAATGAAATTAGTGCGGTAATAGTTGTTTCTAGTTTTAATTTTTCGTTTTTAGTCATCGAAAAAGCAATTCCTAAACAACTTACTACACCTAAAATGTTGAACGAAAAAGTAATCAATCGATTCATTAAGACTTTCAAATCGGGATTAATATCAAATTGTACAAGAATAATGAAAATAGAACTTACAATTGTAATGGGGATGGTATATATCATCCCATCTTTGATTCCAGTCAAAATTCTGGAATTGAAGAAACGATTAGTTGCCGATGTAAGCGATTTCATTTATTCTACTTCTTTCTTCACATAATTACTTATATCACTGTATACATTTATTAAATATCTAGCAGCAGTCTTGACAGGCAACGGACTATCATTATAAGTAAATGACTTATTAATGCTTTGAAGCATTGTTATATCATTATAATCATCTCCGACAGAATACACATTATTAATATTTACTTTTTTTATGTTAACCAACCAATTAATTGCAGTACTCTTATCAATACCCACACGCGTAATGTCTAAGTATTTTCCATTGCGATTGAAATTCAATATTCTTTTCGTTGCTATTTTCTCACTTATAGCATTGATAATTTTAGTACTTGCTACGACAGTAATTGAACAAATATTATCCGAGCTAGGATTTAATTTATCGAAACTACGTAATTCATTGTCACTACTTGAAATCATAATTCGTTCGATTGAACTCAAGTATTTATTAATTATTTCTTTTATCGCATTGATCTGCTCCCCGTTCAGATAGAATGCTTTAATAATCTGACCTCTACTATCAATTACTATTGAGCCATTTGATGCTAGAGCGTAGTTAAACTCAGGTAGACCATATTTTTCTTTCGCATTGACTATCGATTTTGGAGATCTTCCGGTGGCCACAACAAAGAGATCATTTTCTTTGTTGTGTTTCGCAATAGTCTCTCTTGTATTCTTATCTACAAAGTCACCTCTCAAAATCGTTCCATCAAAATCACTAACTAGCATATTCATTTAATCACCCCTACATATTATTTCCGCGAACCAAATCTTTTTAACCCCCATATCATTTTTACTCCTACACAGTTCGCTACACCCACATTATTTACCTAATGTCTAGATATTTCAAGGGAATTTTTTTATATATGTTATTTTGAGATTTTGAATCAGTATTAAATAACCACTCGGTTCAATTTTAATACCGCTCAGATTTAAAGATTAACTGATTATTCTTTTAAAAAGGGCTCTTTGTCAACTGGTGTTGGTGGCGGAATACTAAGGTATTTGTCGAAAGACAGATGCCTTTTCTTATGCAAAATTAATTCAATTCGGGTAAAGAAATGCTGGTTATTTTTGAATCCATAACAATTACGTTTAAGGTAGATTGTGAAAAACTATAATCGTTTTCTATTTCTTCTTGTCTTATTATCATTGTTGCATCCTCCTTTCCATACTTTATTTATTACTTCAACACATATCGCGTATTGTCCCACAATATCACTGCTAGTTACGATCACAAACTACTCTACTTTATGCTATCCTATTTTAAAATCGGTTAAAAAAAAGTATATTGCAGGAATCTCTTTTTTAGTTGTTTTTATTTAAATGAACATCTAAGACAAATTTATTATGATTGCTCACAAATCTTGACGTCGAATATTCAAAGGCGCGGCCTTTTTGATCATAAGCGATTTGATCAATTACAAAAATTGGACTATCCAAGGAAACTTCTAAAACTTGACTAGTTTCTTTGTTTGCTGGTTCAGCATAAACCACTCGTCTTGCATCTGTTAACTGTAAGTTCGCGTGACTCCCTAAATAGTCATACACGGATCCTGATAATACCTTTTCATCGATAGGCGCAATTGAGACCGGCATCACTGAGTGCTCAAAACTATAGACCTTTTTATTAATCAATCTAACCCTTTTAATTTCATAAACTGGATCATTAGATAATATTTGTAGATTTTTTTGTTCTATTTCTGTTGGTAATCGGGCATTAAAATGTATTAATTTACTTGATATTTTTTGATCTCGATGTGAATATGTGACACCAACAGGTAAATCTAGAGGCAACATCTCCGTAGATTGACTATCCATTCTTGGTCGCACATACGTCCCTGACCCTTGCTTACTATAAACTAATCCTTCATCAATTAGTAAATTTAATGATTTTTTTAACGTTAATCTAGAAACTTGGTATTTTTCGGTTAATATTTCTTGAGTTGGCAGTAAAGCCCCGGCACGATAATGATTTGTTAAAATATCTCGTTTAATATCTGAGTATATTTCTCGATATCTGTACATTTGTCTACCTCATTTCTATACATTTGTATATACATATTATATTATATAATTTAATTTGTAAACACGTTTCATTTAAATATGTATTTACAAATTAAAAAGATGTTGTTATACTTTGTTTATAGAAAGCGCTTTCTATAAACAAAATTAAAAGGAGTCTTTATTATGCATTTTAACTTAGAAAAAATCCAGGGGCCACTCTTAAAAGTTTCAGCATGGGTTGAAAGAAATACCATTTTACAAGCTATTAAGAATGCCTTTGTTAGAACAATTCCGTTTACTGTTGTCGGATCATTCTCAAATCTAATCAAAATGGAACTTGATGCATTAATTAAAGCAAAAGATATTCATAATGTCATTTTAACAAGTATTAGTGACTTATTCGGCTACATTGGTACTGCTACTCTTGGTATTGTTGCACTAATCGTTGTTTTTTCATCAGCATACTCGTATGCAATGGAATTAAAAAAGGACGAAAAAAATAAAGGTTTAAATCCAATTATTGCCACATTATTGGCATTCGCAGCATACTTCGTCATGATTCCTAATAACGTTAACTTTTTGGATAGCAAAGCTAAAGTTGTTGAAGGTTTTTCAACTTCATTCTTTAGTTATGAAGGTATGTTTACAGCCTTAATTGTTGGAATGCTTGCCGTTTCGTTGTTCGCTCGATTCGCAAGAAGTAAGTTCACGATTAAAATGCCTGGTAACGTACCACAAAATGTTTTCGATTCATTTTTCTCATTAATTCCAATTTCCGAAGTACTTATTATTTTTGGTATCGTAAGAATTACAATACAGTCACTTGGCTATGTTTCATTAGTACAAATGATTGCTGATATTGTTATCTCACCAATGTTAAGCGTTGGTGTTGGGCTTCCAGCTATTATTATTGTTATTTTATTAGAACAAATCCTTTGGTTCCTTGGTTTACATGGTTTCAATATCGTCTGGGGCGTTATTTCAGCCTTCTGGTTACCACTATTCCTTAAAAACGTTGCAAAATTTGCTGAAACTCAAAGTTTTGCTGATATTTCAATTTCACCTAATACAATGACAAATGTTTACGCCATGATTGGTGGTTCTGGTGCAACATTTGGTTTAATTATTGCAATGCTGATTTTCACAAATAAAGGTGAAAAAGAGCGAGAAGTTGCAAAACTAGGTTTCATTCCAAGTTGTTTTGGTATTAATGAACCTGTTATTTTCGGTTTACCTATTGTTTTAAATCCACTAATGTTCATTCCATGGATTGTTGTACCTGTCACAAATGCAATTATTGCATATGTTGTAACTTCAATCGGTTGGGTTGTACCTCTTGTAGTTTTAAATTCTGGTAATGAACCTATTTTCATTAGCACTTGGGTATTAGGTGCATTCCATCTAAGCCCAGTCGTTTTAACTGCTGTTTTAGTTGTCTTAGATACTGCACTATATGCTCCATTTGTTATTATCAACCAACGCCATGAACGTGCAGAAGCAAGAAAATTGGATGCAGACATGGTTACAGAATAATCTGAATTTAATTCAAGAGAAGAAAGGGTGTTTCATTTGAAACAGATTCATGCAATCGCACATACTCATTGGGATTTTGAATGGTATTTTACACGTCAAGAGGCTCGAATTCAATTTGCCTTCCATATGGACGAAGCTTTTGAGGCATTATCTAAAAATGAACTAGATTATTATCTATTAGATGGACAGATGTCAATTATTGATGATTATCTAAATACAGCTCCAGAAAAAGAAGATCTTATCAAAAAATATGTTTCTATGGGTCGTTTACTCATTGGACCTTGGTATACTCAAATTGATGAAATGGTTACTTCTGGAGAATCTATTGTTCGCAATATCAGAATTGGATCAAAGCTAGCTGACAATTTAGGTGGCGTAATGAAAGTTGGGTATCTCCCAGATTCATTTGGACAAGGACAAGATATGCCAAAAATATATAATGGATTTGGTATTAATAGCACCGTTTTCTGGCGTGGGTTCCCTACAGAAAACGATTCCCGCTATTTTTACTGGACAAGTAATGACTCCTCCAAAGTTTTAGTTGCTAATATTAAAAATGGCTATTATGCAGGTGTAGATTTAGTTGAAAATGATAACTTTTTCGATTTAACGGAGAAAATCTCAACGAATACTACATCTGACAATCTTGTTTTACCAATTGGTGGCGACCAGCGAGCTATCGATCATAATTTAAAAGATAGACTTGCAACTGCTAATAGTGTTCTTTTACAATCTGATTCTGTTATTCAAGAAAGTACGTATCCAAAATTTTTTGATGCATTAGCTAAGGAGTCCAATTTACCATCATTTAATGGAGAATTCATTGATCCATCAGATTCTAAAATACATCGAGGAATCTATTCTTCTCGTTACGATTTAAAACAGCTTTACGATAAATTAGAACGGAGAATGACTTATGAAGTCGAGCCTTTAATGGCTATTGCTACACATCAGGGTATATCTGAAAAGCAAGGTTTAATTGATGATATTTGGAAGACTATTGCCCGTGGACAAGCTCATGATAGTTCCGGTGGCTGTAACAGTGATAAAACAAATCAAGATATCTTACATCGTGGAATTGTGGCAGATCAATTATCTCTTTCACTCAAAGATTATCTACTTCGTAAACTAAGTATTTCTATTTCAGATAAAAAACAATTAAATTTATTTGCTTGGAATCCACTTCCTTTACCAGTTAATGAAATTCGTGAATTCGAAGTTAGTACTTCTTTTGCTAATTTTAATCTTAAAACAATAGACGGCATTGATGTTCCTTTTGATATTATTTATCAAAAGGAAGAAAATGCAGCAGTTTTACGCCGTGATCAAACTGAAATGACTGATGATTTTTATTATATTACTAAAATTGCTTTTAAAACGATCATATCAGCTACAGATTGGACTGGCTACTGCATTCAGTCCGTCTCTGAAAACAACCCAGTAAATACATTAGAAGTATCTACTGATATTCAAAATGATTTCTACAAAATTTCTTTTGATGACGGGCAATTAAATCTTAAAACAAAGTTTGATAATCACTCATATTCTAATTTTATGACAATTGAAGATAGCGGTGATGAGGGTGATACGTATGACTACTCTCCTGCATTCAAAGATTGGTTATTAACTTTAGATTTTTCAAAATCTGATTCAATAACATTTAAATCAGGAAAATTATATCAAATTATGTCAATTACTGGTTCGTGGACCTTACCAATCAACTTAGAGGAGCGTGCACTAAAAACTAAAACTGGTCGATTAAATTATCAATTAACATTAACATTAACAAAAAATTCTAACGTTATTAAATTTAAGATGCACATTGATAATACTATTCTTGATCATCGTATGCGACTTATTTTAAATACACAATTAACGAATGTCGTTAGCTCGTTCGCAGATACCCCATTTGGTATCATTGAACGTCCTACTGAAGACAAACACCTTAAAGACTGGGAACAAATTGGTTATAAGGAAGAACCAACAAGTATGCGACCAATGATTCATTTCGCTAATTCACATAATAAAGAAGTAAGTTGGTCTTTTCTAACCTTAGGTACGAAAGATTTTCAATTAATTGATAAATCTTTTGATAAATTAGCGATTACATTGTTTAGAGGAGTAGGTTTCTTAGGACGTCCTGACTTAATGCGCCGTCCCTCAGATGCTTCAGGTCTACAAACAAAAATTGTATCAACTCCGGATAGTCAATTAAATAAAGAATTAATATTTGAAGGTGGGCTAGTTGTTGAAGCTGACTTCAAGCCTATTGAACTTCAAAATAAGCATCGCCAATTAAGTCAAAATGAACTTTTCTATCAAGATCAAATAATAAATCGCTTCTCAACACCTTTACAATATTTCATGATGAATCCAGCAAAGACTAACGTTAATCACAATTCAATTATGTCCGTTCAAAATTTAAAGGTCATTATGAGTAGTTTTTCAATATCAGATGATAAAACTGGATTTGAACTTCGTCTTTATAATCCAACTGATAACGTTATCAATCAACCTGGCAATCTCTCATTAAATACTACTTGTAACATTGCTGAACTCGATTTAAATGGTAAAGTTAGCCATTTCATTAATTCAAAAGTTACCACCGTTGATTTACTATCGTTTGGTCCAGGAGAAATTAGAACTTACGGTATCTTTCCAATTAAATAAGTAATTATGATAACTTACGATTTGAGGTATTTAAATGATAAATCAAGAAAAACTAATTAAACAAGTTACGGATTATTCAGAAACAATTTCACTTTCTTCAAAAAAATCTACTGCATTATTTCGTAATGTATTCATTGATACACTAACAAATACGGTTAAAGTACAAAATGATTCAGATATATTCATTGCTACAGGAGATATTCCTGCCATGTGGCTCAGAGATTCGACATTTCAGATACTACCTTATCTTTCACTAACAGATAAGATTCCAGAAATAACATATCTCATCCATGGCGTTATTAATCAACAACTTGCCTATATTAAACATGATCCTTATGCAAATGCATTTAACGAAACTAGTTCTGGTGCACACTACACAGTTGATAAATCAAATATTCCAATATCTGATCTCGTTTGGGAGAGAAAATTTGAAATTGATTCATTATGCGCCCCTATCCATTTGGCATCAGAACTTTATCAAAAATCTGGATATTCAAAACATTTAGACAGTAACTTTTGGCAAACTGTAAAGTTAATTGTGGATACCTTTATTACGGAACAACATCATGAAACTTCCGATTATATTTTTAATCGTTCTAATGGTCCCTCAACAGACACATTGAGTCATGGTGGTAAAGGTGCACCAATTGGGTATACAGGTATGGTTTGGAGTGGTTTCCGCCCAAGTGATGATGCCTGCTTATATGGTTATCATATTCCAGGTAATTGCTATATCATTTGTGTCCTAGATGAGTTGCTTACCTTATCTAAAACACAACCAGCTCCAGTCGAGCTACTTAAAAGAATAAGTCGTCTCCGATCTGAAGTTGAATCTGGAATTGAAAATTTTGGAATCGTATCAGCTCCAAATTCTAATGAAACTATTTTTGCCTATGAGGTTGATGGCTTAGGTAATATCAATTTAATGGACGATGCTAACGTACCTAGTCTATTATCTCTCCCATTTATTGGTTATATTTCACCTGATGACTCTATCTACCAAAAAACGCGTAAATTTATTCTGAGTGATCAAAATCCCTATTATTACTCGGGAAAATATTTAAAAGGGATTGGCAGTCCTCATACACCAAAGGAATATATTTGGCCGATTTCGTTAGCGATGGAGGGATTAACATCAAATAATCCGGAAATTATGCAAAATAATTTAGATATCATTAGTCAAACCGATGATGACACATTACAATGTCATGAAGGAATTAACGTTAATGACCCAAGTCAATTTACTAGAGACTGGTTTTCTTGGGCAAATATGACTTACTGTCAACTTGCTTTACGATATCTGAATATTTAATAATATAGTTAATTTAGAGTAGAGAAATCTACTCTTTTTTTAGGCTTATAACTAATTCAAATCAAAAAAATATTATCATTGAGTATGATAATATTTTTTAAGTATCTCTATTAATTCTTGTTCAACGCCAAGTACATCACTATCCGTCCCTAATCCAGTGATAATATATGTCTCCAGTGCTGAATTCAAATAATTTTTGCTCATAAAATTTGTAATAACTAAATCATAATTCTTAGTAGACTCGTAAACATCTATGTTGACTCGTAAATTAATATTTAATTCCCGACTGGCGTACATCATAAACATTTCCTTAACGCGCTCCTCAGTATTTAAATCCACACCTACCGTTAATAATTTTTCTTTTGCCAATAAACGCGCATTAAAAATTGACATAATCGTCTTGATAAATGAGTCACCATACCTTGAATAAAAGGCATACCATTCGGGATCGCCCTTCGATTCTTCAATCATTGCACTCATGGCATTTTTTACATTTTTAAGAACTAACTCATTATCTTTTCTAAGGCGATAATCTTCCATCATATCTGTACTAGCAGATTTTAAAACGCCGTGAAATAAAAAGGCTTCTGTACAAATTGGATATAAAGACTCACTTAAATCGCCTCCAGCAACCTGAATACCTAAGCTATTCTCAAAGCCATTTTCTAAAAATTCAACAGCTTGTTGCAATTTATTATTATTTTTACGATTAACGGCCACGAAATCATGGGCAACAAAGGTGCTCCATGGTACTGGCACAAAAGCCGTGGTCCAAGCGTAAAGTAGTGCACTTTCAAAATGAATATCAACTTTATGCTTAAACTCTTTAACAATTTCGCCAAATTCTTCTTCAACGCTATCGAACAAAGAATTATTTTTTATCATGTCTTCTAAAACAACTGAAATACTACGATTATCTTGATCGTTAACCATCATTCGTTGACTTGTTACTTTTAACCAAAGCTTTACTCTAACTAAACTACTATCATTCACATTAAAATCAAAATATTCCTCAAACCGTTGGATGACTGCCATAATAATGCCATTTTCACTTGATTGTTCGAATTTAAAATCAATTCCTAAAAACAATGAATAATAAAAAAAGCGAATTTGACTTTCGTTACCTAACATCACACCATGAGAAATTTTCACATGAAATTCTTCTAAAAGAGAATTTAATCGCTTAATCCTTCTAAAAATAGAAGCCTCACTGACATTTAATTTAGTATCTAGATTCTCAACTTTTGCATTACCTTTAGTATAAAAGGCCATTAAAATCTGATAATTTATCGATTTTTTTATATACCGATAAATCGTTTGATTAAAATTCATTTCGCCTTTACCTAATAATTGGACGTTATTTTTTGTAATAATCATGTAGGGTTCATCCCCGGAATTTAAATCTTTATCCAATTGTTGTAAAGCAACTTTTACAGCCGTTTCAGAAACATTTAATTGCTCACGTAATCGTTTTCTTGATAAACCAGTTTCGTTCAAAGCTAATATTTAAATAATTTCGCAAATTAGCCATTCTTGTTTATCGAGAATGTTTTTCTTGTACAAATGCTTACCTCCGAGTATTTCCAATCATTAACATAAATATTTTTTTGAGTTAAATTTTTATCCCCAATACCATACTTAAAAAATAACTTATTCCCCAGAATTATTATCCTCTTTATGTTAACATTTAACCTATTTCATGTCATTTTTTATTCTAATTTCTCTCCAAATACTAACGATATCTTATCTATCATTTAACTTGACATCTAAGTTAAATTAATTCAATTTCCTACTAAAATAACCCTTAACCAGGAAAGTTTCTTGGTTAAGATCTATTATTTGAAGATGACGATCTACCATGGACAATTCTAATTTATTACTATCCAATTTAAAGTTATCGAAAAATTTAAAACCTAAAATAATTGAAATTAATTTAACTAAAGAATACAAAGACAGAAAAATTGTGCATTCTATAAAAAAATAACATAATCCATTATTAATCATTATCATTTATAATTGAATAATTCTAAGAATTGATTTTGATAATTTCTCACGTTTCTCATCTGTTAACGTACTAAAATATTGTAATAATTCTAAAGTAGGTATATCCGAAAACTGTTGCCTACTAAAGAAGTCTGACAATTCCAATTCTAGCGCACTGGCAATATCAGATAATTTATTAATACTGATATTAGCAACGTCCCCTCGTTCAATTCTAGAAATCAAACTAATAGAAACGTTAGACTTTTCAGCAAGCTGCTCAATTGTTAGACTAAGTGCCTTACGTTTTTTTCGAATTAACTGACTTATCGTTTTAACCATTAACTTTCTCCAATCACGAATCTTATTTTACAATAAGTGAAATCAAAGAAAGCTTAAAGATTTTTAAAAACGTTAATTTTAGCAAAAAGCATATTATTATACTTGTTATCATTATAATAAGAATTATATAAACCATATTTAAGTGATCTAAATTTGATTTTTACTAGCATATGAAATGGTACCATATTACTCAAAAGTGCTGCCTAAATCTAGTAATTAAAATAATTGTTACAAAAAAAGTTATCAACTTAATGATAACTTTTCATTTTGTTTATAATTAATCGTTTAAGTTATAACGTAATTTCATTTGTTCGGAACCAGATATAACCATTTCACCTAACAATTGTGTTTGACGTTTTAATGATTCTGTAGCTAACTTATTATTCATTTCTTCTAAAAATGCTGTGATATTTGCTTGTGAACTAACTGCCTTATCAGCAACATTTTGAATTTCATGGTAAGCACTCATTGCTTCAAGTTCAAATGTATTTCGCATATCTACGTAGAAGTCATAATTCGTATCGCCCAACAATGCAGTTGTACAACTGAGCCAATACATATTATTTAAATCAAATTCACCTGTCGCATTTTTATATGATTCTGGTGTGTCATTAACGTTCGCATAGAATGGCACAATTGTATTAAACGTATTTGCACCATAAGCTAACCAGTGAATCCCAGCAATCTCATCAGGTACATCATTACGAACTTGTAATAAATGTACATTATGATTACGGTTAATCCCAATTGGACGGAATCGTGTTTTAATATCTTCTGGCGCACTACCATAAGGATCGTATTCCGTATTTTCAAAATGTGCACTCAAAACAAATTTAACATCTTCAATTGAAATTTTACGATTTGCATGACAAATGAAAGGTAAGTCTTGATCCATTGGATCTTGAATAATTTCAGGATTGAAATATTGTTGACCGTACCATGTACGGGGATTATTGTAGACCGTATCTTTAATTGATGCACTACCAAAGATATGACGTAAATTGTAACCCTCAAAATCAGGATTTAACTTATTATTATCAATTAAGACTTTTAAATCTTCAGAACAAAGTGTGTCTTCTGAATCAAAATCAAACATATCAATATTTCGACGGTTAGGTGCAACAACATAAGCGTCATCCGGAATACGAACAGCTGCCCAATGATGGCCACCGATTGTTTCAAGCCACCAAACACTATCATTATCGGAAAATGCGATACCATTTGGTTCATATGTGCCATGTGTTAAGAGTAAATCGCCTAAACGTTCAACCCCTTCTTTAGCACTATGAATATATGGTAAGACGAGCGTTACAAGATCTTCTTCACCAATTCCACCAGCAGCATAAGGATCAAGCCCTTGAATACGTGGATTACTTGTAATTGTTTCTGTAGCAGACATCGTTACATTATCACTATTGATACCCGCTGCAGGCCAAATTCCGTTTGTTAAAAGTGAGTTTGGAATTGAGGTATAACGCATTGGATTATCTGGTAATTCTACCTTTACACCACTAATAACAGATTGATAATTACGTGGTTGATCTTCAGGTTGTACAACAACAAAACGTTGTGGATCTAAAGCTTCATGCCCATCATCATTTCGAGAAATCATTGTTGAACCGTCGATTGAAGCATTTTTACCAACTAAAATTGATGTACAAGAACCTTGAACTCTTTTTGTCATTTTCCACACACTCCTTATTGATTTTATACTAATAGTATAGCGGTTTTAGCGGTAAATTAAAAGCAGTCTTAACCCCATTTTTGGCGTTAAGACTGGCTCTACAATTTCGTTGACTAAAACTAATTGAAAGCGGTGAAAGGTATGTCCCATACCTGTATTATACAAAATTTGCGCAAGACCTATAATTTGAATAATTTTGTCATAAAGATATTAAAATCATATGAAAAGGAAAATGATATTGACTGTGACGCTACGGTACATCATATACTGACGGTAGTATACATTTTAAATAACAAAAATTATTGATGAATTTAACTGTCCTAGTTGTTTATTCACCTATCTTTGCGTAAATATTTAGGACGTATGGCTACCAACCTTATAAATAACAGAATACTCTGGTGAAAACATGAATTTATCTGAATTAGTACTATACGCCAAGGAAAAATATAATATTATCGAACAATACAAATGGCCTAAATTCCCTAGTTTTTCGGTGTTGGTAGATCCCAGCACAAATAAATGGGTGGCTGTTTTGATGCGTCAAAAAAACGCTACTTCTGGTGATAATATCGAGCGTTGTGACATCAAATACGCACAGGAAATACCAACTGATATTTTACCGTCTTACCTTTCGTCACCTTTTCGAATGCGCGGTCCGAAGTGGTTAGGCGTCCATTTTGACGACAGCACAGACCCAGATGTTATATATCGTATTTTTGATAATGCACTTGAAAAGAACGAACAAAGCGGTAATACGATTGTTCTAAACGCCGAACCTGAACCTATACAACAGCAACAATACCACGCGGTTCCTCTGACGTTTAAGGGAATGACTTCTGATGTCAAAGAAAATAAAATTCCTGAAAAAATGATAAAAATGAGCCAACTCTATGCTTACGGTGATAACTCTTTCAAGCAAAAATGCCGGAATTTTTATGTCCAAGGACAATTTATGGCCGACTACGAAGATGTTTTCTCCTACAATGTCGACATACACCGCTACTTTACAACCTACCATGATCTTGGTTTGAAACAATTACGCGGCTATTTTAGTTGGCGAACAAACATCCGAAAAGGCATTTATAAAAAAATCACGACCTCACTTGCATACCTATATTTGTATGAGTTGGTTAATGGCATAGGCACATCATCCGTGATAGACAGCCTACAAAAAATAAAAGCATTTGAAATCAATTATCTGGACTCCGGTATTGGAGATAATCGTATACGCTTAAACAGCCATAAATGGTTGTTTGAACTAGCAGTAATAAATGGTATAGAACCAGACACGACGTATCAGTACGCTGATACCGAAAAATTACAAAGAGATAATGCAATCATGATTTTAGGTGATCCAGAAAAGCATGAAGACAAAGCAGTATTTGATGCGCTTTGTCTTTTTGGAAGACATAAAATTTTGGCATCAGCTGTCCTTAAAAAACATGAAAAACACGGCACACAGTTATTCGCTCAAGTGTGGCGAACAGCTATAAAAATGGATAATAACTTATTTTCTGCGTGCTTTGGCACAATACATTCTCATCTTTGGTACCCTCTAGGCAACGCCGTATATTACCAAGTAACGCCACAACAGCCACTTATATACAAGTTGAATGATATCCGAAAATATACCTACAAAGATAATGCGTGGTACGAACAGAGTTACCAAAAATTTAACTTTCATCAAGAAAAGTTAGATGGTCTTTTGCGTGAAACAGATCGTATGTTACGACTTTATTTAAAAACTGGTTATCCTTTAAAAGCACGAGATGCAGAAACCTGGGCAGCACCGTACGTTAAAACTGTCATTGCAGCTGACCGTGATTCTCGTTTGAAAGCAGATAAGCCTAAGGTTACCATTCAATTTTCAAATTTAGATAAAATTAGAAGCGATGCGTTTGAAACACGAGACAGTTTGTTAACTGACGAAGAAAAAGATACTTCTGAAAACGTATTACCAAAGCATAATAACATATTGCCATCCACTGAACAGACTGGCCTCGAAAAAATACCTGTTATTGATTCAGAGCCTACGCTGTCACTAAGCAAGACCCAGTTAGAATTATTAAGCTTATTAGTTCGAGGCGAATCTGTCACAGACATGATCCGTGATATGCATGGCATGCCTGAAGTGATTACCGACACGTTAAATGAAACGCTTTTTGATGACATCGGCGACTCAGCTCTACAATGTGACGGCGATACCATCTTTCTTATTGAAGACTATCGGGACGATTTAATTGAAATAATTAGGAGAAATATGAAATGACAAAACAAACTCAAAAAGTACCAAAGCGCATTGCACAAACAGTATTAAATTCCTTAAAGGGTGGTGTTGTCCCTAGAATTGGACTACCTTACGTTACGGTGGGTAGAAAAAATGAAATTCAGGCACTTTTACACGATGTCGATATCATATCAGAAGGCGGTGCATCTTTTCGCTTCGTTGTTGGTAGATATGGCTCAGGTAAAAGTTTTCTGATGCAAACGATTCGTAATTACGTGATGAACAGTGGCTTTATTGTTGTCGATGCAGATTTATCACCAGAACGACGTCTTCAAGGATCAAAAGGTCAAGGTCTTGCAACCTATCGCGAATTAATTAGTAATCTATCTACAAAAACAAAACCTGAAGGTGGTGCACTTAACTTAATTTTGGATCGTTGGATTAGCAGCGTTCAAACAAAAGCAGCCAGCGACAGTGGCCTAACCCCAGGTGATCCTCGGTTGACTGCGATGGTAGATCAAAATATTTACACAGTCACTTCCTCAGTCAGTGAACTTGTATACGGCTTTGAATTTGCTAAATTACTTTCTTCCTATTATCATGCCTATGTCAACGCCGACGATGAACTGAAAGCAAAAGTCATCCGCTGGTTCCGTGGGGAATATGCTTTAAAACGTGAAGCCAAAAAGGACTTAGATATTAATATTATTATTACAGATGATAATTGGTATGAATATTTAAAACTTTTCGCTGCTTTCTTTAGATTAGCTGGTTATTCTGGCATGCTAATTATGATTGACGAGCTGGTAAATATCTATAAGATTCCAAATAGTATCACGCGTCAATATAATTATGAAAAACTGTTAACGATGTACAATGACACACTGCAAGGTAAAGCTAAATATCTTGGTATCATCATGGGAACTACTCCACAAGCTATAGAAGATAAACGTCGCGGTGTTTATAGTTATGAGGCCCTGCGTTCTCGTCTAGCTGAAGGTAAGTTTTCAAAACCAGGCGCTAGAGATTTGTTGGCCCCGGTCATCAAGTTAGAACCATTAACAGCTGAAGAGATGCTAATTCTATGTGAAAAGTTGGCTATTATGCATGCAGATCTCTATAGTTATGAAAAAAAGATGACAGACGATAACCTCGCCACCTTTATCCGAATTGAATATGAACGCATCGGAGCAGATTTAAATATTACCCCACGCGAGATTATCCGTGATTTCATTGAGGTATTAGACATTTTATATCAAAATCCAAATCTATCCATTGACACAATATTTGATTCTGATGAGTTTTCTTATGCCAAATCAGAGGCTGTTTCTAACAAAGTGGCTGACAATTTTTCTGAATTTACAATTTGAGAGGTATTCACATGGATATATATAACCGATATGCGCCTTTTATTCAAGACTACATTTACCGGTCTGGCTGGCGAACCCTGCGCGCTGTTCAAAATGCGGCCGGAGATGCCATTTTTAACACAGATAAGAATGTTCTTTTAACGGCATCTACTGCTTCTGGGAAAACGGAAGCTGCTTTTTTCCCTATTCTAAGCCTACTTGATGAACAACCATCAAGCTCAGTTGGAGTACTGTATATTGCCCCCTTAAAGGCTTTGATCAATGACCAATTTGGTCGATTAAATGAGCTTTGTGAAGAAGCTGATATTCCAGTCACACGTTGGCATGGGGATGCCCCTCGAAGTCAAAAGCAAAAATTACTACGCAAACCAGCCGGTATTTTACAAATTACACCGGAGTCCTTAGAGGCTTTGATGATAAACAAGTCTATGGAAATCCCTGCCCTTTTTGGTGATTTACGCTTTATTGTCATTGATGAGATACATTCACTTTTACGTTCGGATCGTGGTGGACAAACCTTTTCGCTAATTGAACGCCTCTGTCGACTATCGGGCAGTAATCCAAGACGAATAGGATTATCAGCTACAATCGGAAATCCAAAAGCAGCGGGTAAATTTCTTGCCGCAGGTAGTGGCAGAGAAACTATCATCCCAAAGTTTGACGGTGGAAAAGAAGTATGGCGACTGTCAATCGAACACTTTTTTAATTCAGAACCACAAGCTAACGAGACGATAAATAGCGTGATAACAGCCCCACCTACCTCTGCTTTAGAACCTGCCACAGATAAAGCTCCAAAGGCAGCAAATCCAGGTATAGGCTATATTTTTGAACATACACGTGGCAAAAAATGCCTCATTTTTACTAACTCGCGAGAAGAGTGTGAATTAGTCTGTCAAAATTTACGGCAGTACTGTGAAGTCAACAACGAACCGGATCGTTTTCTTATTCATCACGGAAACCTTTCAACAGCCTATCGAGAAAGTGCTGAAGAAGCCATGAAAGATGCTGATTCTCTCATGAGCGTCTGTGCCACCGCAACACTAGAACTTGGTATCGACATTGGTAGACTAGAACGCGCCTTTCAGCTAGATGCACCATTTACGGTTTCCGGATTTTTACAGCGTATGGGCAGAACCGGCAGAAGAGGTGACCCTTCTGAAATGTGGTTTGTTATGCGCGAAGACCACCCAGAAGCTCGTGCTATGCTACCAGATTTGGTGCCCTGGTACCTTATTCAGGGTATCGCTCTCGTACAATTATATATCGAAGAACGTTTTGTAGAACCACCCAAAACAGACAAATTGCCTTTTTCCCTGCTTTATCACCAAACAATGAGTACATTGGCATCATCTGGCGAAATGACACTTGCTGAACTTGCTTCACGCGTCCTAACGCTTTCTGCTTTTCATCGAATTAATCAAGAGGACTTCGGAACTTTACTGCGTCATCTGATCACAATCGATCATATCAATCGTACCGAAAATGGCGGTGTAATTGTTGGTCTTGCTGGTGAACGTATTGTTAACAACTACAAATTTTATGGGGTCTTTCAAGAAAACATCGAATATACAGTCCGTGCAGGATCAGAAGAGTTAGGTACAATTGTCAAGCCACCACCAGTCAGTGACAAGATTGCCATAGCAGGACGTGTATGGGTTGTCGATGAAGTTGATCACAAACGTCGTGAGGTATACTGTACGCTCGTTAAAGGTAACAAACCAGCCTACTTTGGAGATGTCGCTGGGGATATTCACACCAGAATCCTAGAACGTATGCACGATGTCCTTGCAGAGCAAAAAGACTATTCCTACTTAATGCCACAAGCTAGAGGCCGTCTAGCAGAAGCCAGAGAAACGTTTAAAAAGGCAGAAATGGCTAATCGTCCACTGGTTCATCTTGGTGGCAAAATGTGGGCATTGTTTCCATGGCTTGGCAGTTACGCGTTCCTTGCGCTTGAGCGGTTTCTGAAAATCCGTTGTGGTAAACGTCTTGGGTTGAAAGGCATGAATTCATCACGACCATATTACCTACAATTTACCATGTCTGTCAGTGAAGCAGAATTTTATAAAATCGTAGCAGAAGAAGCAGCTACCGATTTTGATCCTTTGGCATTGGTATATGAAAAAGAAGTGCCTGTTTTTGAAAAATATGATGAATATGTACCAGAAGAATTAATTCGTAAAGGATTTGCAAACGGTATCTTAGATCTCAAAGGAATGCAAAATCGCGTGCTTAGTTGGCAAAAACATCTCTAAACAGAGATTCTAAAGTATCAATGTGATAATAAACTAATTAGTTATCTACTTCAACAACGCTACTAAATCATCCGGCACATGACGTGGTCCTCTGATAGAGGTCGCGCCATGTTTTTTTAATTTCTCTAAGGTAAATGCTTGCTCATCATACGTTGTTATCAAATGTAAATGCATCATATACTTCATCGAAATATGCTTATCATGATGCGGATAAGCATCCTTGGCTTTGACAACTAAACATTTATAAATGATCGCTTAAATTGGCGCCGTAACAGACACACAAACAACATCATTTTCTTTAATATATATGTATAAAAAAGAAGGCTCGCATTACGAGCCTTCTTTTTTTGAAAACTTGAAAGTTTCCGAGACTATTCAAATTAAGTTCATCACATTTTTCCTAGTACTAATCATGTCTAATCGCACTGTTCAAATTCTTATGATTAAAAAAATAGATACTAAAAGCTACTGGAACAATTAAAATCATAACTGGAAAAAGTAATTTTATTGGTAAAATATTTGTAATAATGCCACCTAGAATTGGTCCTAAAGACATTCCTATGTCACTCCCCAAATAGTAAGTTGCAGTAGCCAGCCCCTGTTCTTGCAAAGGCGCTAATAATAGAGCTGTAGACTGGCAAACAGAAACCATTGTTCCAAACCCAATGGCCATCAAAGCCGCAGCTAACGCCATCTCTAAATTGTTATGCATTATGGTTAAGAAAAAAAGATAGCCCACAGTCACAATCATACAGATATAAAACCAAACACCAAAGGGAATACTGTCAAAATAGTTTTTTAATAAAATTCGACTAAAAATCAAAACAATTGAATAAATTACAAAAAATAAGCTAACAGTAATATTTAGATTACTTGCTCGAACATACATTACAATGTCAGCCTGGACCGCAAAATATGGAATAGAAATTAAAGCAAAAATTGATGCAACTGGTAATGCACTTCGTTGAATCAGCTTAAAATGTGTCGCTTCCTTACGAACGAAAGATGGCATGGCTCGATTATCAATAAACTGAATTGTGATTACCACGGCAATCGCACTGACAGCGGCCAAAAGAAAAATCATTTTATACCCTACTTTTTGATATATCTCAAGTGACAAAACTGGGGCAACTGCCATAGAAAGAGCGTTTACCAACCCATAATACCCCATCGCCGCACCAACACGTTGGCGCGGCACCAAGAAAGCCAACCAGGTTGCCAAGCATACAGTGCATAAGACAAAACCAACCCCATTAATGACTCTAAAAAAGAATAACCAAGCAGTATTAAAAGAAAACATATATCCAAAATCACTAATGGCACATAGAATACCACCAATAAATGTTAACCCATATTTTGATATTTTATCGGTAAGATTTCCAGCAATAGGTCTTAAAAATAATGAAGTAATACTCATAATACCAACAATTAAACCTGCTAGAGTACTAGTAATACCTAAATGTGTAACATAGCCACTGATTAACGGATTTACCGACTGAATACTAAATTGATAGAAAAAAGTGGCTATCATTACATAAATAACGTCTTTAGAAATAAATGTTTTTCGGTCCAAGTCCTTGTATCTCCCTTTATTCGTTCTAAGTCCAAGAAAATCCTCAAATGTTTCACAATAATATATAGTTTTCTCCACCAATTATTCAGAAATGCAAAATCTATAATTAATCCGAACAAAATTTAAAAGGTCAAAAAATTATGTCTTGCTATCAAAAACAATCACCGCTAGTTTTAGCTTTCGGTCGTCTGCGGAAGCGAGAAGCCAACACATCTTTAAACTGTTGTCATACTTGTTATCTCCAAAAAACACCAATTTGAGTCAGCTAGCCAACAATGAATTGACCTCCACTTTTTGCTATAAACTATTAAGGACGGTCTATTCCTTTAAATATTTCAAGAATATCCAAACTATGTTCTGTAGCATTATAAGGCATGTTTCCAATTCCTTTAGCACTTATTTTATCTACTTTAACAGCGTCCCAAGTAAGATCGGAATGACCTTCCGCCATATCTAATAACGTGTCTTTAATATAATTGTCCCGATCAATTTGTTCTTGACTGGCATTAGGGCTAATCTGTCCAACAATGCCGTACATCTCTGTTCCATGGACAGCGACTTCCGCTCCTTTGACAGGTGCAACAACTAACACATGTGATGTTCCACCTGCATTAGCATGAGCCACTGCTCCACGAATTTGAGGTAATGTAAAGGATAAATGCGTTAATAATAATCCCCTTACCTCTACAGGCTTCAAAGTATCATCAGCAAAGGAATTGATTACTTGCTGGGCTCTAGATAAAGGAATACGCATACTGTGGGCAAATTGCTCTGTAAGCCTGTCAAGGGTCACTGGATCAAAATCTTTTGTCCGATTTAAGACCCAATAAAAAGTTTCTTCTGTGGTACTACTAAATAGAATATCTACATCTTTGTGTTTCCCAGATTCAAGAACATGCATCGGGTGATCAGCTATAACCCCATTTATTAGTTGACTATCGTCAGTAACAGCTATCACATCATTGTCAATGCCATGTGGAGTACCCGGATCAGGTGATTGAGTTGCATTCATTGCTTCAGCTAATTCATAAGCATCGACCTGTAATAAGTGCTCTGGATTATTAACACAGTCAAAATGTTTTAACACTTTTAGAGCACGCTCTTGCGCCACCCATTGAGGCACTAATCGAGAAGGCATACCAGAAAAAGCTGCTAAATGATGATAAAGATTGTCAGCACTAGGCGCTGATAATAGTTCTAATGATGAAAAAGCACCTGCACTATGTCCCGTAACTGTGACATTATTAGCATCACCGCCAAAATAAGCAATATTTTTTTGAATCCATTTAAGAGCCGTTATTATATCTTTAAGACCAAGGTTAGTTGCATCTTTTAATTTACCACCATACTGTGCTAGTGATAACCAACCAAACGGTCCAAGGCGATAATTAATAGAAACGCCTATCACACGACCAGTACTAGCTAGTCCTGATACGTCAGAAACTGCTTGTGTATTTGATCCTAACACCCAGCCACCACCAAAAATATAAACAACAACTGGTAATGGTTCCTCCCCCATGTCTTCAGGGGCCCAAATATTAAGGTTTAGACAATCTTCGCTAAGTCCGCTAACGGCTCCCAGCCAACTTGTATCGCCAGCCTGCAAAGGTGCTGGTCCATACTTAACATACTGCTTTGTTTCATCAAAAGGAACCAACTCTGGTTCAGCAAATCTTTCAGCTTTGGCATAGGGAACGCCTAACCAACTGTGTACTTTATGTGTCGTCATTTCTATCTACTCCAATTTAAATTATTTATGTTATCTGACTGATTATTCCGATTTGTATTAATAATTATTCTTGTAAAACTTTTTCGCAACATCAAGGTCAATGCGAAGCAAACTCTATTTTGTCGGCATTCTTTTGTAAATCACTAATTGTGTATATTTTGTGCCTTCAAAATAGTTAAGAGAACTGTTTCAGTATATCGTGAATAAAGGTTAACTTCACCTTTTTAAACAATACTTTTAGCTTTACCAAAATCCATATCCATTGGTCGAATAAATGACCAAGTTGAGTGGATTACTTTCCAGCCATCTTCTTCTTTTTGATAAACTTCAATACAATTGTATTGCATATCAATCAACGTCGTTTTTGCATATAGTTGATATGTTAAAACAGCCATATCATCGACTGCTTGCACTCGTGGATATTCAAAATCGTAACTGTCAGCAAATAGTTTTCCTTCAACATTAGCTAAAACTGATTCTTTTATGTCTTCATAACTATCAACACGTCTTTTAACAGCACCGTCAAAATACGAAAACTGTTTTTGTGACCAAATATTTAGGTAACCCGAAGTGTCCCCTTTGAACCACTTATCCAACGCACCCTTTTCTAGTGCAATAATCTCTTCATTTAATTTGTTATTTGTATTAATCATTTTTTCTCCTTATTTATAAATTGGTCAGATTTCATGCCATAGCGATGTGCCTCTTGAATATCTCCCAGTTTGAATACCTTTTCAAGGTCTCTACTGAACCCCCCATCATGATAAAAACCTGCTGATCTTTTTTTAATTGACTTTTTTTGAAGTGGCATAAGCTTCATCAACAGCCTCAATAATTAGTACTTGCGGTATATTATCAACATAGACTATCTCGTTACGTCACAGTCAACCAAAAAGCATTAATTGAATCCGCTTAAGTATATTGACTATCCTTAAGCGTAACAGGTTACAATTTTTAAGAATAATTCCCGCGTTAACATTATTCTTCATTTTGATACCATTTATTGGTGTTGGCAACATTTACACGACCGAATTATGTTTGAATTCTCTTTGAAAATAAAAAAAGAAAGACCAATTCGAAAATGAATTGGTCTTTCCAAAATTTACCCACCAACACTCGTTGACATAGGGGTCTTAAGACTTCTTCTACTCATTCTATAATCTTAGAATTTTACTTTTTAGCCTTTTTTGATTTTTTTCTACCTATCATAAAGATAACTGATGTTGCGAGTAATGCAGCACCTAATAACGTTACCAAAAGACTTGTTGCCTCATTTGTTTGAGGAAGATTTCCTGTATCACTCTTTGTATTATTTGCTTTGCTTACTGTATTTGAGTGAGTGTTTCCTTCAGGAACATCCGTCAACGTTTCTGTTGTTGTATTTCCTTTTGAATTATCTGTTGGTGGTGTTACCGGCGGTGTCACTACTGTTTTATCTTCATCTTTAACATAAACATACGTGACTGTTTGTGCCGTATCCGTGAAGATACCTTTAGCATTACTTGGCGCCTCTTTCAACATCCAACCTGAAAGTTGTTTCTCTTTAGATGTATATGCGTCACCAATCTTACCAGAGAATGTTACTGAAGCTGATAATTCATTACCATCTTTATCAACATATTTTACAGTGACATCTTTAGCAGCTGATCTCGTATAAACATACGTAACTGTTTGAGTCTTATCTGTAAATGTTCCTTCTGCATTTTTAGGAGTCGTTTTAACATTCCAACCTGCAATACGTTTAGCAGTTGTCTTGTATGAATCTCCTAATTTACCAGAAAGATTATCTGGTGTTGCTAGCTCGTTGCCTTTTTCATCTACATACTTAACTGTTACAGCTTCAGCATCTGTTTTTTCATACACATACGTAACTGTTTGGGCTTTATCCGTAAATGTTCCGTTGGCGTTACTTGGCGTTTCTTTTAACGTCCAACCTACTAATTCCTTAGCGGTTGTCTTGTAGTCAGCGTCAATTTTACCAGATAAAACATCTGATGTTGCTAACTCGTTACCTTTTCCATCTACATATTTGACCGTCACATCAGCTGCATCTGCTTTTTCATACACATACGTAACCGTTTGTGCAGCATCTGTGAATATTCCTTGTGCATTCTTTGGTACTTCTTTTAACGTCCAACCTGATAATACTTTGGCATCAGTTGTATAAGCATCCCCAACTTTTCCTGAAAGCGTATCAGCTTTAGTTAAATCATTCCCACTTCCATCAACATATCTAACTGTAACAGGGACAGCATCTGCTTTTTCATACACATACTTAACTGTCTGAGCTTTATCCGTAAATACTCCCGTTGCGTTTTCAGGTATTTCTTTTAATGTCCATCCTGAAATATTTTTAGCGGTTGTACTATATGGATTTGATACTTTTCCTGAAAGCACATCTGATTTAGCTAATTCATTTCCGTCTACATCAACGTATTTAACCGTGATATCAGCTGCATCCGCTTTTTCATACACATATGTGACTGTTTGTGCGGTCTCTGTAAATGTCCCACTTGCATTCGTTGGTGTTTCTTTCAACGTCCATCCTGAAATATTTTTAGCAGTTGTACTGTATGGATTTGATACTTTTCCTGAAAGTACATCTGATGTTGCTAATTCTTTTCCATCTGCATCGACATACTTAACTGTAACGTCAGCCGCATCCGCTCTTTCGTAGACATATGTGACTGTTTGTTTATCAGCAGTAAACTTACCACTTGCGTTACTTGGTGTTTCTTTCAATGTCCATCCTGAAATAACAGCAGCATCTGATGTATAAACATCACCAAAATCACCAGTAAGTTCTTTTGAATCAGCTACCGATTTACCATTTTCATCGACATATTTAACAGTCACTGGTGCAGAAGTTTTCTTATAAACATAGTTAACTGTTACTGCATCAGCCCCAAACTTACCAGAAACGTTACCTTCTACTTTTACAAAGTCGTAACCTGAAATCTCTTTTTGAGTTGTCGTATATGGATCATCGAAGTACCCACTTTGGACAACATCATCAGCAAGTTTATTACCATCTACATCTACATAATTTGCAGTAACATCAGCGCTAGCACGAATTAATTGTGTGCCTATTGCACCAGTTTCAACAACTTGCAACTTGTTAATTGCGATACCAAAACTGTTGTAAGCACCACGTGTTTCTTGAACAGCGCGTGACACTTTCGTTGTTTCAGCTGGTTTATTACTAATTAATGTTGAATCTGAAATTTCAGATTCTTTAGGCGCAACTAGATCAAATGATAATGTAACTCCCTTACCTTGGGCCCATTCAACTCCGTCATTAAGCGTAATTTTGTATGAATGAATGGTTGACCAATCAGCTACTTTATCAGCTGTTACCCAAGTTGCATCTTCAGCCCCAGTTGGGTCAACAATTTTAGCCGTTCCTGCTGGATAATTTGTATTCTTATCTAATATACCGGCACGTTTAGGATTTTTAGATGTACTATATAAAACAGTCATCTTATTTTCCCATGCACTTGGTAAAGTAATGGCCCCATCTAATTTCATTTCATAAGCCGAATTACGTGCTGCACCATCGGTAATATTTGAATCTCCGACAGATGGTAAAACATCTAAGAACTGCATTGATGTAATTTTATCATCTGTATTATTTGTTAATGTTGCTTGATAAGTGGCTTTTTTGCCGACTGTAACATTACCTAAATCGCCAAACTTATCATCTTTATCACCTTTAATACTTGCATCAACATCAATATTTGATTCTTGATTTAACACATATGAATTACCTGTTTTAATAATTGGTGTGTCTGTTTTACCATCTTTATCAATATCATCTGTATCAACAGATTTTACTGTATCCGTTAAAAGTGGTTCATCACCTGTCGGTTTCACAGCTGTATAATCAGTATCACCAATTGTTCCTGTCATGTTAAATGTCATATTAGGTGTCGCATCTTTTGAAATATTAATTTTAAATTGACCATTAAGGAATTTACCGGCTACTAATTTGTCGCCATTCATTGTTACTTTAACGAGTTGTCTTCCAGTACCTTTGTAATCCTTATCATATAATTCAGCGCTATAGTTCGTTGAAGCAACGCTTTCTTTGAACGTTACACCTGTTGGTAATAGCACATAACTCAGATAAGGTCCTGATAAAGGTGAAATTGATGCCTTATTATTTTCTATTGAAGTTAAGACAGTATTTTCACCTTCATTAACTGTACTTCCGACTGTATTTAGTAAACTAACTGAAGCTTTAACAACTTTTGTTTCACCGGTTGTTTTTGCTGCGACTTCAACGTGACGAGGCGCAATTCGATCTGTATAAACCTGACCATTTTCACCCTTAAATGCCTCTGCCCATGGGTTAGATGTGTAATCAACATATCGAGCTGCTTCAAAACCTGTTTCATCAGGTGCCTGAACGCCATAGAAAGTCATATCCATTTTATTAGTTATTTGACCAGTGAATCCTTTATCAATCGTTGCGTTAACTTTCATCCCGCTATTATACAATCCAGCTGGAGCCATTTTAACGGTTTTTTTACTTTCTGGATCATAGGTTGCAGATGCAGCTATGTCTCTATTTGCTGGAACTTTTGTTATCTTCTCATCATGGAACCACAGCCAAATATTAGCCACTTTTTTCCCATCCGGAATACCTAACTGAGCACGTGTGTAATTGGCGTTAGTCTTCATATCCATATTGAGTAATGTCCAGTTATCATCAACTTTTCCATCTGTTTCGTATTTTACCAACATAGCAAATGGTACTTTAGCTTTTGTTGGTGAAAAAGTTGGTAAATTATTGTTTGGCATGTAATAAAAATTACCCGTTGTAAAACTATCAAGATTTAAATGCGTATCCACATCATAATAAATATTATAATAAGAAAATCCAATATAAGGTGATGTCGCATTTTGTGAGGATAATGTTAATCCATAACTTAGATAAGCATCATCGTTAACTGTCACATCCGGGTCAATTAATGTAGCTGATGCCACGCCACCGTTTCCATCTTTTGGTCCTAAATGATTAGTTGGAAATGCTGATCCACCAGGAATTGGAATTGGAACTTCCTTAGGATCATTGGGCATAACCATAACCGTTGATTTAATTGGTGCTGTACTATTTACACTACCATCAAGGAAAGTTGCTGTTGAACTCACTGTATTCGTTATCTGTGAATAATAGGCAGCCTTGTCAGTTACTTTTGCTTGGATAGTCACATTTTTTTCAAAGAAATCAGTCACAGCTGCTTTTTGTTCAGCGTAACTTGGTGCTGTATATTCCCAGGTTAATGTTCTACCATCTGTACTGACACTCGGTTCTTGTGCGCCATCTTTTACACCATAGTAGTCTATTCCAGCGCCTAATTTATAGGTCACGTTAACTTTAGAACCTTCTTTAACATACAGTGCGCCTAATTCCTTTTTCGGCGCACTAACCCCTACACCATAGTTTACAATATCGCCACGATTAGGATTATTATATGTTTGTCCTTCAATACTAGTAACTTTATTTGTCATAGCATAATTATTATTTGCTGTTATATTAATTGAAGTTTTAGAATCATAGCTTTTATTTTCGCCATTCTGATCCGTTCCAGTAAATGTTGCTGCTGTGTCTAATTTTGTATTAGGCATAATTGCGCCATTTGCTGTTCCTATTTTTATAATTACTTTATTTGCTGTTCTTGCATTAAGCGTATCAAAATGATAATTCAATACACCTTTATCTTTATCATAAATTGGTGTGACGCCCGCAATTTTAAGTTCTGATAAATCTTGCGTAAATGTCATATTTTCATTTAAATTACTTGGTAACGTAACCTTTATATCGGCATTGGTAAATGAGGTGTTCTTACCTGAAATTTTAAAATATAAATTAAAATTAGCCAATTGGCCAGCTTCAATCGTATCTTTCTGTGCTTCAACTGTAAGATCCGTATTTGTATCTCCAGTACGAGTCATACCTGTCTCTGCTTTTGTCGCTTTTTTAGCAGTTGACGCCGTAGCTGCTTTTGAAGATGACGTTTCTGTCGTTGGATTAAGGTCCTGCGCAAACACAGAAGATAATGGTAATTGCGTGAACAACGTTATCATTGTTGTTGCGATAGTTAGCCCCTTTTTCATTTGTCATGCCCCCTTGTAAGTAATAACCTATTAAATAATATGCCGCCCCCGGCACAAATTAATTGTAACATCACAACAATCTTATGTAAACGTTTACGGCTTGCACTATTTAATCGTCTTTCCAAAAAAATAAAAGGGCATCGAAATCCTATTAAAAATGGATTTTAATGCCCTTTTATACTACCGTAATTCTAACTTACCACATTTATTAAATCAGACGTGGTCATTTAGAAATAAAACGTTCGGAACCAACTATGTTCACCCTCATATTTAAATACTGACAAATCAAAACCTGATAATGCGTAACTAGTAAACATGACTATAGCGCCAAACCAGATCAGAAATAAACTAATTTTCAACCAATTACGTCTTATATATTCAATCATTTTAAGCGACCTCCTTCAATTGTCTTCTGAATAAACGAATTAACCAGCGTGTCAGACTAATCGAATATTTAATTAAATATTTCGTTGAATACCAGGTCATTGCGATGAATAAAATACCAACACCTACAATTACAAAACTTACCCCAAATTGCATCAATCCAACGTTAAAACCTTGATTAAACATATCAAATGGCGATAGTCCTAAACTAATCACGCCACTGATAATAAATGAGGTAGCGATTACGCCTGCAATCATTGGTACTAACCATATTAAAAAATAAACTGTGGCAATTAGAATAGCAGCCGTCAGCAATAGCGGTCCCCATACAGGTGCTCCTAGGATAAGTAAAATGACAATCAAAACGATTATTGGTGTCGATAACTTTTTTTGTATTTTTGGTCGGTCATTTTGAATCAAACGTATCGCAATTTGACTTGGATTTTCTAAACTTAGAATAATATCTGTCACAGATTCGCCCGCTTCTAAACGGTCATCAATCATCTCGTCATAATAATCAAGTGTATTATCAATGTCTGCCGCTTGATAATGTTTAAGTTCTTCTTCTAGCTCTACAATAAATTTTCTCTTACTCATCGTTACACTCCCTTTATGTAATCGTAAACGTTTATTACCTGTTGCCAATCATCTAAAAATTCTTGAATATCTACTAATCCCGCCTCAGTTATGTGATAATATTTTCGCAATCGACCATTGTGTTCAACACTGTAACTCTCAATAGCGCCTTGTTTTTCTAGTCGTTTCAAAATGGGATAAAGAGTTGAATCTGAAAGTTCAATCACGCTTGAGGTGTCTTTAATAATTTGGTAACCATAAGAATCTGATGTCCTCAGCGTCGCTAACACGCAAAATTCTAATAACCCTTTTTTCATCTGTATATTCATCAACTCACTCCTTTCAAAATCAATACTATACGTTACATAGTATAATGTCAAACGATATATTATTTTATCCAAAAAAATCGACAATGTCAGTAAGACAACATTGTCGATTAAGTGGATTATTAATAATAGCTTTACTCTGTAGAACTGCCAAAAAGTTCATTGTAAGGCTATTTATTTTTTGCTTTAAAGTATTGTACAATTGGTCTCAATAAGAATATGCCTAACAGATAAATCCTAACATCATAAAAAATCGAACTGACTAAACTATCTTTAATAAAGAATGACAAGATTATTAAACATAAAGATAGGCTACCAAGAACAGAAAGGGTTTCATTCATATAATCTTTATATTTTTTCATTTTCATATCCTAACTAAAGCTATTATTTTTTTCAAATTGATAATAACACCTCGTTTTATCTTTGTCTATTTTAAACGATCTTATCAATTTAACCAGTAAGAAGACAGATAAGATTACATCAAATTAATTTTGTAGTATATTAAAATAAATATTAATTCATATCATTATGAAGGGTGGTCCTATCAATGAAAAAAATATTTAAAACTGATAACAATCAAGTGAAGTGGCTAATGAGAATCGGTATCGCACTCTGTATATTGGGCCCATGGATTGCCTTTTTAAATGGAATTGTCGGCTTATCTTTAGCTGGTTTAGGACTTTCTGCTGTTACAGATTCTATTCTCAACTTACCCTTCTTTCAGAAAAATTTTTTTTACTGCTTATTATCAATCCTTTTAATGCTATTGGTTGCTATCATCATTCTCATTTATATCCTTCTAATCATACTGCTACTAAATATACAATTTTAATCATAAACACTGTAAAAATGATTCTTCAATTAAAAAACTAGCTGATAAACCCAAATTAGGTTTATCAGCTAGTTTTCAGTTTTTAATGTCATAACTTTGATTCTGTTTCGTTCGTTTAATCATATAGTGTACATACATTGCAGAGTTCGCAATGGTCACTAATACCGTTATACTCACAATTTCTGGAAAATTGTTAAATATTAAGCTTAATATTACACCCACTATAGTTGTCGTTGTAAAGAATCCAATGACCACATTACCCAATCGTAAGTATTTTTTATTATACGGACTGGTTAAGAATAACCCTAAATAAAATAACGATATACCTAAATATAGACATAGTACTGAAAAGTTTTTAGGTATTTCGATTTCACTAATAAAACCTAACGAAATAGTGACTAAACTTAAGCCAAACAAGACAAAGTAATGAATATAAATTAATCGAATACCTGTTTCACCCGAACGATTTTCATCAATATAATGATCCATTTGAGTAATATAGGTCATAAAAAGTGCACCGATAATCATGAATATTAAAATTGAATAAAAATTAAATGTTTTAACGGTGAAATACGAGGCAATACCGAGAATACTTTCTCCAAATGTAATAATTGTTAATAGTGTTAGACGCTCTAATATATGTGGAAAATTAAGTGGGTGGAGTTTCAAAACTGAACCACCAAGAGCTGGTAATATCCAACTCACTGCAATACCCAGCAAGAATACCGCAATGCCTATGTTTAGTGGCAAAAAGGAGCCAATAAATACGAGTAATGTTCTTGTTGCAACAATCAACATCATTAGTTTAGCAATTTTTTTATCATCCTTTTTAGCAGCTGTCAGGTATACCGTGCCATATTGAACAACTAATACTGTGGATAATAGCCCTGTTGCAATTGCAAATGGTTGGAACCAATTATGGATATCCCCCTCAAAAGCATTGGACATATAAAGTAAAATTGCCATATCAATCATAAAAAGAATAATATCAGTCATCGAGTTTTTTCTATATCGATTAATAAAAACACTCTTAATCATCCATGTGTTAATAAAAACGACCATTACCACTGAAAAGATAATAAATGCACTAATCATACTTGATGTGCTTACTTGAAAATGATGAAGTAAATCCGTAGCTTGTGAAATTGCGTATGCAAAGACTAAATCATAAAATAATTCAGGTAATTCAACTTTCTTTTTTCTGACTTGTTCTACCATTTTAATTCCCTCGTTTTTTTAAAATTAATGAGTTAGATTACTCTACAAATCGTTTAAATACTACTAAAGACATTTTATTATAGCACCTTTTTCCAATTTATCTGAACTATATGAATAGCTAAATAAAAGAACCATCTGGATAAGCACTTTTAGAGAAGCAACTATCTAGATGGCCCTTTATTAATTTTGTAGATACAATTAATAAACGATTATATTTTAAAAGAATCTCTTAATTAATAAGAATCTTTGCCGTTCCTATAAATATCATTACCATCATAGATCTTATCGTTCACTTTAAAATGATTATCCACTTTAATGACAATGTCATTCCCAATCCAATAATTTTTTGGCGTCAATTTTAAAAATCCAAGTTTATTCTTTGCTCCCGATTTGAAACTTTCCATCTCACTTTTATTTATCTCACTCCGTACATACTTAGTCACGCCATCTTGAAATTTAATCACTAAAAATAAATTTGGTAACATGCCGACTTCGTTTATGCTAGGTATCCCATTGTTAGCCATTAGTATGCCTCCTCTTTACTAATCGTTTTTCTCGTATCCACTTTCGTTGTAAGACGCTTAAGTAATACATTCAACCTATATAAAAAAACAAAGTACTGATTACTCAGTACTTTGTCTACGTCTGAAGTATTCTCATCTCAAAAATACTTTCTATTTATTCTATCCATTTATTTGGTGCCATGCTTTTATTTGGGCTAAACGCTCTTTAAAACGTCGTTCCTTACCTTCGCTGGTTGGTTTATAATATCGATGTCCTGCTACGGAAGGTGGCATGGTACTCATAGTCGTTAACTTATCTTTGGCATAATGAGCTAATTCGTACCCTTTACCGTACCCTAGATCTTTCATTAATTTGGTAGGCGCATTACGTATTTGTAATGGTACGGGATCATTGGCCGTGGTTTTAACATCTTTAGCTGCAGCTAATCTTGCCTTATAAACGGCATTTGATTTAGGTGCCAGAGACAAGTAGGTTACTGCTTCCACTAAGTGAACATCACATTCAGGCATACCAATGAATTGGCATGCCTGAAAAACATTAATTGTCACATTGAGTGCATTCGTATCTGCTAACCCGATATCTTCACTTGCAAATCGAACAAGTCGCCGTGCTATATATATCGGGTCTTCTCCGCCTTCTAGCATTCGGGACAGCCAATAAATAGCAGCATCGACATCACTATTACGCATCGATTTGTGCAAAGCTGAAATTATATTATAGTGTTCTTCCCCATTTTTATCATAACGGACAAATCTTTTATTAATCAATTGGCTTAAATTATCCATCGTCACCGTAACGATATTATCAGCTTTTTCACCATTCAGAACTGCCATTTCCAAGGTATTTAATGCCATTCTGGCATCACCATCTGCAAAATTAGCAATCGCTTGAATTTCATCAGAACTAATGTGGATTGTTTGTTCTTCAAATCCGTCCGGGTTGCTGAGCGCGTTTTCGATTAATACAACAATATCTGCCTGTTTAAGCGCATGCAGTACAAATACTTTACACCGGGATAATAACGCTGAATTCACTTCAAAAGACGGATTTTCAGTTGTAGCACCGATTAAAGTAATACTACCTCTTTCAACATAAGGCAAAAATGCATCTTGTTGTGCTTTATTAAAGCGATGTATTTCATCGACGAAAACAATGGTTTTTTGACCAATTTCACAATCTAACTCCGCTTGTTTCATAATTTTTTTTATCTTACTAATACTACTATCAACTGCACTAAAGCTTAAAAAATTAGATTCAGTTTTACTTGCTATAATTTCGGCTAAAGTTGTTTTACCAACACCAGGTGGACCCCAAAAAATCATTGAAGGAACTTGATCACTTTCAATAATTTCTCGTAATATTTTGTTAGGGCCAAGTAGATTCTGTTGACCAACAAATTCTTCTAATTTTCGTGGTCGAACTCGACTGGCTAATGGTGAATTTTGAGGTTGATTAGAGAAAAGAGATTCCTGTTTCATTGATCAAACCACCTTTCTTTTAAGTCTGAATTTTTTCATGTTATACTTAATCATACACTGTACCGTTACGTTACAGACAATAAAGGAGCCTTATATGTTAAAAATAAGTGAGATGGCCAAATTAGCTAACACAACTCGCCGTACATTAATCTTTTATGACCAAGAAAATATTTTTAAACCTGCCCAAAAAAACGAATCTGGTTATCGTTATTATGATTATGACCAATTATACGATTTGCTATTTATACTTGGTTTACGTAGTTTAGATATTTCAGTAGCTGATATCAAGGAAATTAAAATCCATTCAAAAGGCGTACCAACACCTCAATTACTGAATGCTCAAGGTAAAATTGATAAAAAGATTGACGAATTAGTTAAAATTAAAAATGTTATCAACAAAAAAATTGAAGAACAATCTGTTACTAAGGACACTACCCTATATCAGCCCAAGATAGAAAACCGAATGAAAACAATTTTTTGGTGTTCTCGTCAATCCGTAGGTTGTACTGAGGAAGAAGTCGCTCAATTATTTTCAGAATTCTATAAACAATTAGACGCATTAGCTGTTATGGATACAACACAATCTGGATTTTTTACAACATTGGCTGTTGATAATCCAATCGGTTACGCTGAAGCGTCTTTTAGAGTTATCAAAGAAAAACTTACAGATGATCATGACGTTTTTATCCCAATCATGGAAAAACATGCAGGTAATTACGCATGTATTTTAGTGGAAAACAATGAAGCTGGTATCCATCAAGGATTAACTAAACTAAAATCATTCTGTCAAAAAAATAAGTTAAAAACCGCAGACTATTTATGGCAGCTTAATTCTGGCGACACCCTTATTAAAACTGGTTCCTCAAAATACGGCTGGCTTGAGTTTGCCATTTTGAATGAAAAGATTGAATAGACAAGAAAAAAAATTAGGCAACCTTCCTCCGGTTTAATACCGAAGACAAGTTACCTAAAGATGTGAAGTGAACCCAAATATTGGAAACTTAGAAACTACTTTTTTAGATTAGTTAAATAATTCAATCTGACACTCTAGTCGTTAGTAACAATAACCTGTCCGATTGGACGGTCTTTTTCCATCAAATAGCGATGAGCGTCTTGAATATCATCTAGTTTAAAAACTTTAGAAATCGGAAAGTGAAACTGTTTTTCATTAATAATATTAAACAACTCATTAACCATAGAACTATCAACATTAGATGAATCAAAAACTGTCGCGTACTTATTCGCCAAGTTGATGAACGGGTCAAAGTCTTTCCATAACCATTCCCCACTCAATTGACCAACTAACGTGTAAAACCCTCCTGTTTTAAGATGTGCTAAGGAATCCTCTACAGTTGTAGTACCTACCACGTCAATTATCACATCAAATTTGTTACTTGTTTCAATATGATTATCTTGATCTAATATGACTTCATTAGCTCCTAAAGTATATAGCAACTCTTTACGGTTGTTTTGCCTTGTTGTACTAGATACAGAAAGTCCAAATCCCTTTCCTAACAATAACGCAGCCATTCCAACTCCAGTAGTTCCACCACGAATTAATAAAGATTGACCTTCCTTAAATCGTGTTGCTTTTAAAGCCCCAAAAGCAGTATAGAAAGTTTCAGGATAACTGGCTAACTCTATCCAAGTTCCATTGAATGTTACAGGATAAATGATATTATCAGGAACTAAAGCATATTCTTGATAACTACCATCAAATTCACGCCCAAGGCCACCCATAAAAATTACGACCTTTTGTCCTTTTTCTAAGTTACTTTCCTGTGAAGGCTCATAGACCTCACCAACAGCTTCAACACCTATTACTCTCGGAAATTTAACTGAAGGTGATCCACCTTCTCTAGTTAGCACCTCATAACGGTGTACTGGAAAAGCATGAATCTTTATAACTGTTTTATTTTGAGTTGGATTTGGAATTGAGCGTTCGACAATTTCCAGTACTTCTGGGCCACCTGATTTTTTTACAACAACTGATTTCATAATAATTAACCCCCATTAAGTATTTTTTATACATTTACAATATACATAAATATATACTATCTTGTTACGTCACAGTCAAGTTAGAGTGCTCAGCAAATAGAATTATATCGATTAAATGCATTTTATTTAAATTGTTTAAAATAAAAACACCGCATAATACTTAGATTTTCGCCTAAATATTATGTAGTATTTTATTGTCTAAATAAAAGGTCTTCCACCTGCGAGCATTAATCCTAAAACACCCACACATAGGCAACAGATGCCTACCGCGTAGATGATACTTTTATTTAATTGCTTTTTATTTTTTCGTGCAAAGGTCATTTCAGTTAGTCCAATAAATATTAAGGCAACAACTAATTTAATGGCCGTTAAAATTGGATTTCCTTGCCATGCGTACCCTAGCAACATAATACCACTAGCAATTGAAATCAAATATCCCAGTCTCGTAATCATTTGATAAATTTTTGTATTAGTATTTGTAAAAATTGTGAGCGCCACTAGAACCGCTATCACAACCCAAGTAATCAAATGTATCCATAACCAAATCATAGTTAATCTCCTTTTATATCAATCTTACTGTTAGCTTATCATTATCCATCATTAAATCAAGGATTCAAAATTATTTAAACGATTGTGATTACTTTCATGCAAAAAAAATAATCCTTATACTAAAGGATTATCATTTTTAAGCTTATTCCCATTCAATTATAACGGTCGATTACAATCGTTGTTACAACGGCATTTATGCCAGTTTATTATTCATTGGCGGAGCTGCGGCGGAGCAACAGTCTGATTACCATTAAACTTCACCTTAGATTCCTTTGGTGCTGCATAGGTTATATGACCTGACATCATCTGTGCTAGTTCCTTATCTGCACCAACATACATGTGCGCATAGTGCCTTAACGTAATTTCCGGGGATGAGTGCCCCAGCCGTTTAGACAGAACAAGCACTGATACATTGAACTCATTAATCAAGTAACTAGCATGACTATGCCGAAGTCCTTTCCCTTGTATCGGGTGAACATTGGCCAACTTGGCGTACCGATGGATTATCCGCATGAGCGTTGATTTCAGCATCGGGCTTCCGTCATAGCTAAAGACAAAATCATCCTGCTTACCAAAACCATTCTGAGTTTGACGTTTTTTCCAAACACGGAGCACCTTCAAAGTATCCCGATCTATGGAGATAGTTCTCAAACCGCTATCAGTTTTAGTGTAGTCATGCCGTTCCCAATTTTGTTTGGTCTTGATTACCAGCATGTGAGTAACGCGTAATTGTGCATGCGTGAAGTCCACGTCCGCCCATTGTAGCGCCATCCCCTCATTAACACGAACACCCGTCATAAAGTAAACATACAGCATGACAAAGTTCAGGTGTTCGTAGTAGTCGCTAGTACAAATCTGGTTTAGTACAGCTTGAAACTCACTCTTAGTCCAATACGGCACCGTAGCACGTCCCTTAGGTATCGCCTTAACACGCTTTGACACATTACTAGGTAAGTAATTCATCTCAACCGCAAAATCCAGCGATTTACGAAACATACCAAAGACCAAACTTGCATAGCTCTGTGAGTAACCAGCATCTGTAAGCAGCCAGTTCCTAAAGCCCTGAACCTGCCTAACATCTAGCTTTCGTAATTCTATATCTCCAAATTTTTGTACGAAGACGTTTAATGAAGTCTTACGCGTTTCAAACGTTTCTTTTTGTACGCTAGCTTGGTATGCAGGAATATACGATTTTCGCATGTACACGCCATAGGTTAACGCATAGACGGTATGGCCGCTCTCGCGATCAAATTCTGCTTTCAGTCGTACAACTTCCCTGTGCGCAGCAGTCGCTGACTTGAACAACTGGCCATCCGCGTCTTTTTGACTCTTTTTCCGGATTCTTTTTCCGGTACTTTCATCCACCCCCAACTGTATATCATAGTAGTAGCGGCCATTTTGGCCACTGTATACACCAGCGAACTTAGTCTTTGGCATCGTCTGCATCCTTTCGAATGGATGCTCCAATAATTGCCTCAACCGCTGCAACCGGTACCCGACCTAGGCGCCGATTGGTATAAAACTCATATCCTTGTTGTACCATGCTCCGCTTTGCTTGTCTAATTAATTCAGCAGCAGTATTCTCACGATAACCAAGCGATATCAGGTCTTTCTTCGTAACCGTGTTGTTTTCCATTCAAGGGCCTCCTCCATTCCCAAAATCGACCGTATTTTTTAGTTTCCAGACGGTCTTTATATCGTTGTCCTGCGCTAACTTGCCATCGCTCGTAATATCAATCTGGTAAATTGCTACATCTGTTTCCAGCGCACTATCTGGGCTGTCCAAGTGCCCAACAACAAAATTCGGTCTAAAAATTGCGAAATAACTTTCATCTAGATCCCAGTAATCCACAGTCGGCTGCTTTAGTCCATGGCTCACAAAGTACCGTGGTTGATGATATGCGTGCGGTATTTGTAGAAGTTCTTTAGTTATATATTTGGTAATATA
This sequence comes from Dellaglioa sp. CoH-55-MRSF-6, assembly GCF_056782215.1. The sequence continues at coordinate 312,635 of NZ_JBXAYJ010000001.1, read as the reverse complement.
GTTAGCTGCCTTACGCTTGTCGGCAATATGGCTTACCGTACTAAAACCCTTTTCCCAGCTATCTGCATTGTATATCTGCAATCCCTTTTTCTTAATTAGCCGCTGACTCTTGGGGTAACGTGCAGGCGTTAAAGGTGGGGCAAGTCCGCCAGTAACGCCATGAAAATGAATTCTACCCGATGAAGGATGAAGTTCAGGAATAAATAGGTAGTCAAACCTACCGAACTTTTCGCGCTGATACTTCAACCAAGCACGCAGCCGCCTTCGTGCATACTCATAGTTCTTTGCATTCACCTTCGAGTCATCAAACGTAAGCGTCCAAAACAAATTGAACGAATTTGCCTCTAGATAGTATTTCACCTTTCTCTTAATCCTAAATGCCTGCTGCACGAGTTGGGTTTCATCACTATATGACACATTTATAGGCATATTCGACTCTGGATTTTTCAATAATTTTGGAGATTTGTGAACCCTTGGCACGCCATATTTCACAATTTCGATATGATCTTCAAATGTAATAACTTTGGCGTTGTACTCATACTCACCGCTATTCTTGCTCATTTTTTCAGCTTATCTTGCCTGTATGTCAAGTAACAGGCAAGTCCTCGCTGGCAGTCGCAGCTTGTGGCGTTCCGCCACCGCCACGCCTACCAGCAAGCATTGTAAGTGTTGCTTTAAACGGCAGTTTATCTTCATCATATTTTGGCGGTAAAAATGCTTTTGGCCCATCCCAATTCAAACCATCCAGCCAAATGACACCACCAAATTCTTTTGCATCAATTAACGGTAAATCATGGTGACTCTCTCCAAACACCTCCTGAGCTTGCTGAGGCGACGTTCTACCTAAGCTGATCCGCATCCCTAGCGAACTCCTGGCCTCTGTTGGGAGCGCAGACGCAGGCATCATTTGCCCCGCTACAATAACCGAGATAGAACTCTGCCGTCCCTTTGTAATCAAGGACAACAGTTTGGCGTTGAATTGGGGATATAGTTTGTCGGCTGTTTTCCTCTGCTGATCCTCAGCCTTCATGTTTGCAACCAGCGACAGTAGCTCATCGACAACAAGGAGAATCGTACCCTGATGAAATTTTTCGCAATGCGTAATATCCCGCTCATCATCGGGATCTGCATTTAGCTCCTTGTATCGCTGATCCATGATTTTGCACAATTCGTCAACGAGCTGAATTGCCTCTTCCGTATTCATGGCAACCTTACCAATACGCTTCATCGACTGACCCAAGAACGCTGCCTTACCATCGATCGTATACACGACATTATCGGGATTATTTACCAAGAAGGATATAATCAGGCCCTTTAGCAAACTAGTTTTCCCCGTTCCTGTTGGACCGACTATCAACCCCATCGGCTGTTTAGATGTTAGCGACATTCTGCCAGTCAATTGAATATTGATCTTTTCGCTTGTCTGCAACGCGTCCAAACGGTTGATTGTAATTCGCTCATCCTTATTGTGAGTTAGGTTAATTTCGATAATGCCGTTTCCAGACTTCTTATCACGAATTTCCCAGTAAGCTGTCGTCTCCTTGGTGAGGAATGCAACCAGGCGGCGTCCAATATCCGCTTCGAAATCCGAGCTGACACGGCCACCCGTTAGTAGCGTGATCTTAACTTCATCATTCGAGACCACATATCCCCATCTTACGTATGCGACATGGCCAGTCACGCCTTGCTTAATCAAATTAACGTTTTCCGAAAATTGCCAAAGCAAACGTTCCATCTTCCAACGTTCAACTGGCGAATATCTACTGTGGAGATATCTCCAAGCCCCAGCAAGAGACACAACTACTCCAAGTAGTCCAAGCATCAGGATAATTGGCCATAGATCTAATTCCGATTTTTGGCCAATTATTTTAGCCCACGTCCACTTAGCGCAGCTCCAGAGAATGATTAGCACTGTAACACATGCCCAGACCTTAAACAATAATCTTGACCGTACCTGCTTGCGTTGATCAACCTCATCAATGGATTCATAGATGCTCAGCTTCGCAGTATGCGTAGAGACTGGCAAAAATCTGCTAATTGTTTCCCTTGCGTTTTTTATCATTCAAGAACTCCTCTTCAAAGTCTCCTACTTGCTGGCCGGTAAAAATTCTGTACGCAGCTGCAATCAAAGACTCAATTCTTTTAACATCGAATGCGTCACGGTTCGTGAGACAATATTGAGCTTCATTCAAGTACGCCCAAACAGATAGCTTCTTTTTTTCACTCATACCTACGCCTACTTCCCATCGCTAATATTCATAACAAGCTTCACGTCACGCCAGCCACTAGTACGCCCCGCGCTCCACTTAAGCATTACCTTGGCGTCTTTCAATTCAATCTCTGTGCCCAAAAGTTCTGCCTCAGAAATTTCCAGCAGATCCTTCTCATCCCCAACAAGTTCCAGTGCATACGTCTTTAAGTCCTCTACCCCGTCGCCAGATTTCTCCAATGTTTTGGCAAGTTCAGCATCTACTATGTGGCATACTACCTTTGCGACCGATCCGTTGATTGGATCACCGTTATCTGCGTAGCGCGGACTTTTTGATACCGATACCACGCGAGCTGCTTTTGGCTTCTCAACGTTGCTAATTTCAACTTCTGAAAGTTTGACCTTGGCTAGTTTCATGCATTTCTCCTTTTCTGGATAAACATCCAACACAGTTTTAATAGACTAACTTTTATCAAAGGCCTTTGATTGACTACATCTTATCTTCAATTACGCCCAATATATATATCAGGCTTCGCCAATGTCTTGACACCCGAAAAACCGGGTATTGACGTATCGGAAAAGATGTGTATCAAAAAAGGCGAAGTTTTTAAAACTTCGCCCTAAGTGACTATTTTGATATTTGTTGGAGAAACCGATTCATTATCAGCGGTGTTACCCGATAATCAACAAATCTTTTTAATGGTTCACCAAGTTGCTTAAGTTCGAGAACCTCACCTAACCCTTCTCTCGAGACACCGCCAGAATCAATCTTATCTATTAGTGGGATTCCTGCGGCAATGCTTTCGTTATCAGCACTACTTTCGAAGTCAATTACTGTCGCTATTTTCGTTTCTTGATTCCGAACTCTTGTGAATTTGTCCCACTCATTCAGCAAGTCGCTTTTTATTCCTTCATATATTTGTTGAATCGTATTGTTCGGAATCCTAAGAGGCTGTGTCTGCTTTATATCATTAATAAGGCTACCTAGTCGGTTATTTTGGAATTGCGCTTCATTACACACTGACTCAAATACATTAGGCAGATAGTTTCTAATTTCATAATTAGACCCCCAAATGCACTCATACACATCCTTAAAATTCAAGGTATCTACAAATCGTAGATAGTACTTGGAAGAAGGCACTAGATAAGGATTCTGACGCGTATCCAATCGGGGAATAGGTGCGGTTATGGAGTCAACCATCGAATAACTTACTTCGTGTTGGTAACTTGGAGCCTCATTATACTCTTTTGCATTCTTGAACCCAGCAGTTTGATATTTGGATACGCCCTGCTCCTTCATACGCCGCTTGAGTCTTTCTGAAAACACCCTGTAGATAAACCAGACCGTATCTCCATATTCGCCGAATGCTTTTTCCCTCGCGGCTACAGTGCTCATATCTATTCGTACCATATTAGCTCCTTGGCATTATACTCCGGATTTTTTTCGATTGTCGTCTTTGCACAGCATTTGCAAATTGGAGAGTACTGTATGCCCACCTTGAGACCAAGGAGTAATATGATCGCCCTCCATCTCGTCGTACTCAAAATGCTTGCCGCATACCGGACAGATTCCATTCTGTTTTGCGTATGCTGCTCGCTTGTCCTTAGGCTTAAATGCCCGAATTGATAATACGCGCTCTGGCCCGCCAAGCACGTACTCAAATATCCCCTTCTGCTTGGTAACATCCTCGTCCTCTATCAGCTCGCTAACTCTAGCTTCGAGCGTAGCCGGATTATACGTATTCTCATGATAAGTATCGTATAGAAACCCCCATTCAATCCCCTTCATCAGCTTACGATAGTTAGGAAAAATAGAGGTTGTCCAATTAATTACGTTTTGAAAGTATAGCCACAGTTCGATTGCCGTTTCATCGTGCTGGTGCTGCGCCATGTACTCCTCAAGCTCAATATCCTGTTTCGACGAGATCCACTTGAGTGTGGTTTCCAAAAAGTCTTGTCGAATAGCAGAACCATTTAAATAGTCGCCGCCAATCTGATATGCGGGACACTGTGATTTCGAAAAGTACTTCTTGGCATCTGTCAACCATGGCCCCGTATAGATTGCATTTCTAAGTTCTTGTGCAGTAAGCTGTTCCCCAACAGTATTGATCACTTTGAACCAATCCAATTTTTCTCGATCTGTACCAGTACAAATATAAACCGTCAGAGGATAGTCCAATATTTGCTGCTGTTCTTCCTGTGTGAGCGTGTGAAAGTACTGGAAATTGATGGAGTAATCACCCTGTACAAATTGACATATTGAGATTGTTCGCTGCTGTCCATCTAAAATTTCATAGTGTCCATCTTCTGCAACAACCCAATACATAACATTCAGTGGGAACCCCTTGCGGACGGTATTAATAACTTCATCACGTTGCTTAGGTTTGTAGACGAATTCACGCTGAAAGGCCGGACGAATATTTAATTTTCCGTCATATCCATATACACCATCTTCATCGGAATCTACATATCCGTTTACGATTTGGCTTACTGGAATATCCTTTTTCTCAATTTGCATGCGTTTGGCCTCCCTTGTTGCGAATTAACACTCTCTTGTACATTGATTTAACGGTGCCATCTTTTTTAGTCAACAAAAGCCCTGAACTTTTTACATCAACAATTTCAAACTGATCTGGATTGTACCGCGTCATGTAAGTAATTGGCACACCAATGACACCAAAGTAGTCACAAGGAATATCCGCAACACGGGATACCTCAATGGCATCATAGTTATCATATTTTGGATATATCTCTGGAGAATAGTTCTTGAAGATTGTCAGCTTTTCGTGACGTTGTGTCGTATCTAAGTTGGTATACCAGCAAATGTTTCCCATTCTCCGCCATTTTTGTCCATTTTCATCAATCTTGAAATCCGTTTTCTTCGCCTCATAGCTTTCAGGTACCTTAAACCAAAAGTGTCCAGAATTGTACCCTAGCCAAATTTCGTTGGCCATAATTAAAGGCAGTACCTCTTTATAGGTAATTGCGTTGAGATTACCAATCACTAGGAATGTTTTGTGAAAAGCTCTTAACTGTGCGATGTAATCAGTAAATAGACTGAAAGGGGGATTGGTTACGACAATATCGGCTTCTTTAAGTAACTGAATTGCTTCCGGACTTCGAAAATCGCCATCTCCAGTTAGTGGTGTTTCAACGTAATCCGGTAAAAATGCAAGTTGTCCAATCTTGTCATCTTGTCTAATTATTTCCAATTTATAACTGGGTTTGTCGGATTCATAGTGCGTAGATATTAGTTTTTTTAGGCCTAACATGTAAAAGTTAATCTGAAAGTATTTCCAGAAATTACTGATGGCTGGATCATCACAATTACAAAACACAACCTTATCCTTGAAATACTCACGATAATGGCGTAGCTCGTTTTCAATCATTGAAATATTAGTATAAAACTCATCTGTTTTTCCAGCACGTGATACATGAAGGTTACTGTTTGTTTGCTTTTTCACGTTCATTACTCCAATTTATTATTTTATCTCTGTACATGTCTGTCATTGACTCTGAGATAGTAGGTAGCCAGACTAACAGACGTATTGAGTAGTAGTTCCGCCTCTGCTGCCTGAATTTTTACTCGTTCATTGCTAGCATGTGCATCGCCATCTTTATTGCGCATTTCTGCGATTAAATCGGTGATTCCATTTAAGTGACTAATCATTTTCGTAATACGTGGATTCCACTCCCGAGAAGGTCTCATTCCCAATGTTTTAACCACCAAATTACGATATTGACCAATATCGCCATTACGCTTACACTTTACGTCGTTATCGGACAATATTTGAAGAAACACCTCTTCGATAAGTGTTCTAGCCTTTGTAACTACGCTGTCAAAATCATTATCCTGCAAGTCATCTTGTCCCTGCGCCAACAACTCTGAAATGTATCCTGAATTGATCCTCTTGATCGGCACGAGGACTTTTACATTCTCATCTGCTGCGATAATTTCCCACGAATTACCACTAGATACGAGTTTTAAGTTGCTGTAGAGAAGAATGGCGTTTATCTCTCTGATTACGCGCTGCTTAATTGCGTCTGCTACAATCAGGATGTCCTTAGATTCATCACCAGTAAGGCCTTCCAGAATAAAGTTATCAATTTCCTTCAGTTGCGAAAACTGACTTCCAGAAAGATACTCATTAATCACCGGTCGCAACTGTGCTGGTGAAAATAGAAACGATAATAAAGAAGCCGTTCGATCATTTGCATGAGTTGCACTGATTATCGAACTCATTCGGCGTAATCTGTTTGAACCTTCTGGATTTGGAGAACCAAATCTGGATCCCAGAGCGTCAAGATCTGCATTTGTTCGGTAAGTTATCCACGGTCGGTCAATCAAGAAAGTTGTAATATCTGTGTTTTCCAGTAATTCAAAATTTTCTGACTCCAATGCCTTTCCCCCCACAGTATTAATAACTTATTTAATTATATATCCTAAGCCCATAAATACCAAGCACTCTACTGTGTATTCTCGCAAGTTCATTTTTCCGCCAGACTAAAAAAGGCCACCAGAACCAAGTAAGTTCTAGCAGTCTTAAATGAGTTTTCGATTGATTGTCCACCATAATTAGGCGGAGTTTCGGCGGAGCACCATATTTTTTTGGCGGAGTTGGCGGAGTTTGAGCTGCCTTGAGCAAATCCAAAATGCCTCTGTATCACTCTTTCTAGCTCAAATTGGCCTACATCGCTATTCCCATTCGATTGTTGAAGGCGGCTTGCTCGTAATATCATACACGATGCGGTTAACATGTGCGACTTCGTTTACAATACGGACTGAGATTTTTTGTAAGACATCCCAAGGGATTCTAGCAAAATCAGCAGTCATACCATCAATTGAAGTAACACCACGGATACCAACTGTGTAGTCATAAGTACGTCCATCGCCCATCACACCAACACTTCTAATGCCCGGTAAGACAGTAAAGTATTGCCAGATTTCACGATCAAGACCAGCATTTTTAATTTCTTCACGTAAAATTAAATCACTATCTCTAACGATTGTTAATTTTTCTTCAGTAATTTCACCAAGAACACGAATTCCAAGACCAGGGCCTGGGAATGGTTGACGCCATACTAATTCTTCACTCATACCCATTTTTTCGCCAAGTTCACGAACTTCATCTTTGAATAATGTTCGCAATGGTTCGATTAAGCTAAATTGCATATCATCAGGAAGGCCACCAACATTATGATGAGATTTAATTGTTTGGGCAGTATCTGTCCCAGATTCAATCACATCAGTGTAAAGTGTTCCTTGAGCCAAGAAGTCAATTCCTTTTAACTTAGTAGCTTCATCATCAAAGACACGGATGAATTCATTACCAATTGTTTTACGTTTCGTTTCAGGATCAGAAATTCCTTCTAATTTACCTAAGAAACGTTCTTGAGCATCAACTTTAATGATATTCAAGCCAAATTTACCGCCAAGCATTTCCATAACTTGATCAGCTTCATTTTTACGAAGTAAACCATGATCAACGAAAATACTTGTTAGTTGGTTACCAATTGCTTTGTGCAATAAAACACCAACAACTGAAGAATCAACCCCACCTGATAAACCAAGAAGGACTTTTTTATCACCAACAGTTTCGCGGATTTTAGCAATTTGTAAATCAATAAAATCAGCCATTGACCAGTTACTTTCAGCTTCACAAACATCAAATGCGAAACGACGTAAAATGTCATCCCCAAATTCAGTGTTGCGAACTTCAGTATGGAATTGAAGGCCATAGAATTTCTTATCAAGATTTTGCATTGCAGAAATAGGACAGTTAACAGAAGTTGCAACTGATGTAAAACCATCAGGAACTTCTGTTACTAAGTCACCATGACTCATCCAAACTGTTTGTTCAGCTGGTAATCCTTTGAATAAAGTTCCTTCTGGATTAGTAACCTCAATTTCAGCCTTACCATATTCTTTGTTATCTGCACTTTCAACTTTACCACCTGGCATTGTATATGCCATTAGTTGCATACCGTAACAGATACCTAAGATAGGAATACCTAATTCAAAGATTTCAGGATCTACTCTGAGTGCATCTTCATCATAAACACTATTTGGGCCACCAGAAAAAATGATACCTTTAGGGGCAATCTCTTTTATTTCGGCTGCACTAATCTTGTGTGATAACAATTCAGAATAAATTCCGAATTCACGTACACGACGAGTAATTAATTGATTATATTGACTACCAAAATCAAGAACGATAATTTTGTCGAAATCTTGCATGCTAACGTTGGCCAAAAATAGTCACCTCTTCATATTTTTTAGTTTCTTATTACGTCTATTCTACTGATTGAAACCCACTTGGTCAATCGTTTGATTTAATTTTCATGAAAATCTGTGAAAATATCTCTATTTTCTAATATTTGCGTAAATAAACGGTATTAATTCGATGCTCATCTGTCTTCTCTAAAATAAGATCAGCACGATTTCTGGTTGGTAAAATGAACTCTTGTAAGTTCTTTAAATTCACGGTTTTCCAGACATTACGTGCCAACTTAAATGCTTCATCGTGGTTACCAATCGCATAATCATAATAGTAATTTCCAGGTTTCTGAAAAGAGGTGTTCAAAAGAACACCAAAACGTTCCAAATACCATTTTTCAATTAAGTCAGCATCAGCATCAACATAAATTGAATAATCAAAGAAATCACTAACATACAATTGTTGGTTACTTGGTAATTGTAAAACATTAATCCCTTCAACAATCAAAATATCTGGTTGATTAATTGTTTGTACCATTCCAGGTACAATATCATAACTATCATGTGAATATACTGGTGCTTCAGTTTTCAGACCACTTTTCACGTCGTTTAAAAATAGAATTAGTTTTTCCATGTCATAACTTTCTGGAAAACCTTTACGGTCCAAGATATTCTGGTGAATTAGTGTTTCATTAGGATATAAAAAGCCATCCGTTGTAATTGCTTGAACCTTTTTTGTTGGGTATAACGCTGTGAGTAATAATTGCAACAAACGTGCCGTTGTACTTTTACCCACTGCAACACTACCCGTAATTCCAATCACAAAAGGCCATTTTTGATCTTTAATTCCTAGAAAATCTGCTTTTTTTGATTGCAAATCTTGCTTACCCAACAATGTCATATTTAATAAATGAACCAATGGCATGTAAATTTCCTGCACATCTTGAACTGATATCTTATCATTAACAGATTGAATTTCATTCAATTTTTGTTGTGACAAATCAATCTGTTTCGTTTTATAAAAGCCACGCCATTCATCCCTTGGAATTTTATAATAATTCATTTGTTTATCCATTTTAACAATCCTCTAATAAAAATGACCTATCAGTTTCCGCAATAGGTCATTTCTTCCATAGCTTATTTTAAACTATATAAACTTTTTGAAACATGGTCAAATAATGGTGATAATTCTTTTTCAGCATAAACAGTTAGTCGATGCATTGCTCTTGAACAAATCGTATAAACTAATTGACGCTCGTCTTCTTCATGATAGTTAATCTTTGAAGCGCCCCACATAACAACCGCATCAAATTCCAAACCTTTAGCTAGGAAAGCTGGCACAATAATCGTTCCATCGGCCAAACGTTGATTTTCCGTTTTAATCAATGTAACTGGCACGCCCTCGGCTTGTAATTGTTCATACAATTCTGTACATTCAGCTAATGATTTAGCGATGATTGCCGTTGTTAGATGATCATCCACATTTTGTTGTACTTGTTTTTCTAAATCGTGAACTAATTTATCAGAATTATTATCCACAGTCATTGTGGGTAAGTCACCTTGTCGGTTAAATGACGTCACTGATTCACCATTTATCAACACTTCTTTTGTGAAATCTGTGATTTGTTGTGTTGAACGATATGATTTCGTCAATTGCACGACTTTGGTTTTATCAGCTGGGAATAAATGTCCCAATTCTGATAGTAAACTCTTACTATTTTCTTTTGTGAAAATAGCCTGGTTTAAATCACCAAGCAGTGTAAACTTAGCTCTTGGGAACCCTTCCTTCAAGAAAGCTAATTGAAATGCCGTGTAGTCTTGAATTTCATCAATAAAGACGTAACGGACATCTGTTTCACCATGCTTACCCGTCATACGATCAAATAAGTATAAGTATGGCGTAACGTCATGCATCGATATTTGACGATTTTTTAAACGTGACACAACTTCAGCCACATCTGCTTGCCATTCTTCTACAGTAACATTATAGTCACTCAAATTAAGATACTTAGGCACATTGTGTAAAAAGTTCACATATTGTGAACTGATATTTAAGAATCGATTGCGCACAATTGCTCTGTGCACACTTGTAAATTGGCGCATAACTAAAGTACGCGTTAAGAAACGCATTTCTTTATCACCGCTTGCAAATTCGCGGTCTTGGTCTCCATACAAATCATTCAATTGTTCTTTAGACATATCTTGAATTGCTTTTTCAACCCATTCTAACTTAGCCTCAGCTTCAATTCGACGATTCAATAATTTAACTAATGATTCACGTGTTGCTTCTAATCTTGTCCGTAAATGATAATTTTCATTATATTTATAGTAGATACCTTTTATTTTATCTTTTGAAATAAAGACTTCATTATTGAATTTAATATCTCTGAACTTCATGTCTGCTTGTTCCAAATGTTCTGAATAAGCAGTTGAGGCATTAAAGAATGCCAAACTATTTTTCAGAACTTGAATACGTTTTTTAGCAGGCGCATTGTCTTCTTCAAAGCGTTCTTGTAACGTTTCAACTTGCATATTTGGTAAACGTCTTGATGCATATTGGAAATAAGTCATTTGAACCATATTTTGTTCACCAAGTTCTGGCAACACTTGATCAATATAATCATTAAATAATTGATTAGGTGAGAATAAAACAACTTGACTAGCTGTTAAATTACCGCGGTAACGGTACAGCAAGTAAGCCACACGTTGTAATACAGCTGAGGTTTTACCCGAACCAGCTGCACCTTGAACAAATAATAATTCAGCTTTTACATCTCGAATAATTTGATTTTGTTCCTTCTGAATCGTCGTTACGATACTCTTCATCTTTGTATCAGCAGAATCATTCAAGACGTCTAATAACATCTGATCACCAACAGCTTCATCAGTATCAAATATCGTTTCAATTTGGCCATCTTCAATTACGAATTGACGTTTCAATGAAACATCTACTGTTTGATCACCATCAGGAGTTTGGTAAGTGACATCACCTAGTCCGCCATCGTAATAAACACTCGATATGGGTGCACGCCAATCATAAACCATAAAGTGTTCAGGTCGATCAGCAAAAGAGCCCAAGCCAATATAGATTGTTTCTTTTTTATTAGTTCCTTCTTGAATGTTTAAACGTGCAAAATAAGGTTTCTTTTCTAATTTCTTTAAAATGTCTAAACGAGAAGTTGCGTTTTTCCAACTCGTTTCACGTTCAGCTAATAACTGTTGTTGCTGACGAACAGACATTGCTGTATCAATCATTCCAGTGTATGTTGTCGTATTGATATGAACATCACTTGTAAATTCGCCATTAATCGATCGTGCTTCACTTTCAGCGTACTTTATTTCATTTTGACGTTTAACTTCAGCATCTTTTATTTTAACAATAACATCATCAAGATGTGCTTGTTCTTCGATTTTAATTTCATCAGCCATTTCTCAATACCCCACTTTACATGATTTTATTAGGCCTAATAGTGTATCATTTTTTTATAATCAACTCAAATAGGCAACTAATTGAACTTATTTCTTATTTGGTAGGAATTGGTCAACTACGATTCCAACAGCTAATCCAATTAATGTTGCGACAGCAATTTTACTTATCACAATCCCAATAATTAGACCAATTAAAGTTGTCATTCCTGCAATTAAAGTGTGTCTAGTCATATTGACCTCCAAAAATTTAATATATCTAGTATACCAGTATCGAAACCTGTTTAACACTGGTGACCTCTTATAGTGAGACAAATCTTAATAAAAGCTAAATATCAGTTAAAATAATAGCCTTTTTTTTAATTTCAGTTTAATATAATGAGTAAGACTAAAACGATTGGAGGGCCTGACAATGTTCGAACAAGCTTGGTTTTTCTTCACCCATTTCGAAAATTATTTAGGACCTCTTTTCCAGACTTTAGGTAACTGGAGTTACTTAATTCTTTTTGTACTTATCTTTGCCGAAACAGGTCTTGTTGTTTTTCCTTTTCTACCTGGTGAGTCGCTACTCTTTTTCACTAGTTCCATTGCCGCCTACTCAACAGATACCATTGATATTCGGGTATTAGTCCCAATATTCTTTTTTGCCGCACTCTCTGGAGATGCCGTGAATTTTGAAATTGGTCGACATTTAAATAAATTACCTTTCTTTAAAAAAAGAATCCCCCCTGAAAAGATGGAAATCGCCAAAAGTTTTTTCAAAAAACATGGTGCAAAAACAGT